>CAZEVV010000045.1:0-3408 GCA_964515675.1 uncultured Paludibacter sp.
CGTCGAAATTGTTTTGTTTTGCAAATTTATCAATTGCCATAAATCCAATATTGTTGTTATTTTTTTTAAATTTTACTTCGTTTTATTATCGAAATGCATTTTCATTAGTACTTTTCCATTAAAAAAAGATACTCTAAGTATTTGCCATCACTATTGACCCATTCATTAGTCCATCGCATTTGACCCATAACATTTTTCTTATAATCAATCTCAATTACTTTTAACAATTTCCCTGTTGAATTTATAATATCAAACAGTTCTTCCTTGGTAGCTCTACCTCCAGAGCTATAAGACAACAATATGTATCTAGAATTTGTTTGATTAATTAAAGTTTTAATAGCTTGCATTGCGATAAAATGACCATTATCATCTTTCCTAAATTCCTCAAAAACTGAAGCAGCAACATCATCTCGTGAATCTTCTCTTCTATTAACCTTTCCAAATAATTTAGGTTTATCATTCAAAATGACAGTTTTCCAAATATGATAATACGAATTATAACGAACCCTACTAGGGGGCATTTTCTCATTATTTGAGCCATATGGGGGATCAAAATAAACTAAATCAAACTGCGTATCTTTAACAGTTTTAAAAATATCGCCTCTTACAACCTTATTTTCACTTTCATTTTTAAAAAGTAATGGCAACTTTAACTTCAAATCATTATAAGACCTTGGAGACCAATCAGCTAAGTACGCGGCATAATGACCTAATGTGCTGTCAACAGAATCTAACGCATATATTAAACTAGTTAAAGCAACTGATTTCTCAATTTCATCCAAGTTCATTTTGTCAATTTCATCTCTTATTGCATCAAGTTTCATTGTGTTTTTAATTTGAAATGGTCTTTTGTATAAACCATCAATTTCACCGCCATAATGCTCTGTGAACCATCCTTTATAGCCTTCTAAGGTGTTTAAATGTTCAATAATGGGCTGATAGTGACTTGGGTCTCTCTTGTTAAGTATATAAGCTTTAGCTATTGTTTCAGACCAAAAAGAGATATCACTTGAGGTTGTTTCATATCCAGCCTTAGCAAAAGCCTGAGTTACTCTTGTTGATCCACTAAATCCATCTAACACTTTTACTACTTTGAGATCAGAAATTGCATCAAAAATGTATGGCAAAATTTTAAGCTTTGACCCTGCATACTTAATACCCTCTGTTTTTGGTATTTCCATTATTGTATTTCCGAATAAATCATGCATTTCGCTCATTATGCTTTTTTAATTTTCAATAAATTTATATTATTCTGAAGTATCTCATTAGCAGCTTTATGACCATCTTCTGTTGCATTTAACGCTAAACTAAACAACCTAACAAGCGTTTGATTGTGAGAGTAATCTATCCATCCATTTGTTATGCTATCAAAAAAGGAAGTTGCATTTTTTGTATGAGTCCAAAGTCCTCTTTGTAGAGCATTTGCAGAAGCACCACCATATCTGACTTCAAAAATATAGTTATTATCCTTATCCAAAAACACATAAATCGGATGTTTGCGACCTAAACTCTTAGCCTTTCCTTCTGTACTTTCACCTTTCCCTATAAACTTTATCCTTGCGGTTTCTTTAATCGCCTTCTTTTGGTCGAAAATCATAATATTGCATTGCTTCATTTTCTCGTTATATATTAATGGAAAAATGTTTACTTGAAGAAAATCAGCAAACACATCGTTTGTAAAAATAAAATTTATGTGTTCTTTATCTGTAATATCGACTCCTTGTGATTCTAGAAACGGAAAAAGTTTTTGATCACTATCAGTTGAAAGCTGCAAAGGTCCATCACCATATGCTTTAAGGCTTACAGGAAAACTTGAATTAGTTAACTCATTTATGATTAATATGTCTTCTTCTCTTTCTTTAGCTCTAAAAAGATCTTCTCCAACATGTATAGATTTGAAATCATACATAAACTGATTTACAAATTCTGCAATTCCTATTTCCGCTAAATCACCATGCGTTTTATTGCCAATTAATCGCATTGTGAATATGTTACTTAGTGTATTTATTACTAAGTTTCTCTCCTTGCTTACAATCAATTTAAATCGTTGTTTGAAATCGTCAAAAGGGTTTAAAATACTTTCCATTATGTTTTATTTTTATTTGTTTAGTTGAAAGTTATACGAAATTTTTAAAACCGTAAATTAACAACAAGTACTTATATCATTTGGGCAGTCAAAACACGTGCAAGCTTGTCGGTTTCCACATAATCGTCGTAGCTGGGCTGCGCAACAAAAGTTGTTTTGTCCAATACCGTTTCAATGACATCGCTCATTTGCAAAAATCCAATTTTCGATTGCAAAAATGCTTCTACAACAACTTCGTTAGCAGCATTGAGTATGCAAGCTGCATTTCCGCCTTTGTGCATGGCTTGGTAGGCCAGCGCTAAATTGCGAAACCTATCAGTATCGGGGCGTTCGAAAGTAAATTGCGAACAAATATCAAAATCCAAACGCGGAAAATTTGCTTTCAACCGCTCAGGATAAGCAAAAGCATATTGTATGGGCAGGCGCATATCGGGTAATCCCAACTGCGCCTTTATCGAACTATCGGCAAATTGCACCATCGAGTGTATAATGGATTGCGGATGCACCACAACATCAATTTGCTCGGGGCTGAGTCCAAAAAGCCATTTCGCCTCAATCACTTCAAAGCCTTTGTTCATCATGCTTGCCGAGTCGATGGTAATTTTCGCACCCATATCCCAGTTGGGGTGTTTCAATGCTTGTGCTAATGTTACATGCTGCAACTCGGCCAATGTTTTGGTGCGAAAAGGGCCACCCGATGCAGTGAGTATTATTTTTTCGATGGCATTGTTGCCTTCGCCCGCCAAACATTGGAAAATGGCTGAGTGCTCCGAGTCGACAGGAATTATGCTTGCGCCGTATTGCTGCACCAAATCGTTTACCAATTCGCCAGCCACCACAAGCGTTTCTTTATTGGCCAAAGCAATGCGTTTACCAGCTTTTACGGCAGCAATTGTTGGCTTAAGTCCCGAATATCCAACCATGGCTGTAAGCACAATATCAATGGGTTGCATCTCGGCAATATCAGCTATCGCAGCATCACCTGCAAACACTTTTATGGGCAAATCGGCCAAAGCATCCTTCAACTTTGTATAATGTTGCTCATTGGCAATGGCCACCATTTCGGGCAAAAATTTTCGTGCTTGCGCAATAAGCAAATCAACCTGATTGTTGGCTGTGAGAGCATAAACTTCGAATAAATGCGCTTGTTGCTCGATAACATCGAGGGCCTGAGTTCCTATCGAGCCTGTTGAACCCAGTATTGCTATTTGTTTCTTTGTTTCCGACACGTTTTTTTGAGTTTTTTCAATCATACATTTGGTTTATCAACACAATATCTCATCTTCCTAAATTATTTACAGCATAAAAATCTTCAAATCAAA
>CAZEVV010000045.1:3508-8993 GCA_964515675.1 uncultured Paludibacter sp.
AACACAATATCTCATCTTCCTAAATTATTTACAGCATAAAAATCTTCAAATCAAAAAAAAATCAAATTTAAAAAATAATCACCTCCTCGGGATTAACTGCTTTGCCTTTTTTCCACAATTCGAAATAAAACTGAGCACCAGCCTTACCATCAACGGTTTGCGAACCAGTCATTGCAATAGCTTCGCCAGCGCGCACATTATCGCCTATGCGTTTGAGCAATCGATTATTATTTTTATATACCGACAAATAATCATCTTCGTGTTGCACTTGCATTACCCAACCAGCATCAAAGGTGTAAGCGGCACCTACTACAGTACCTGCAAGCACACTCGAAACTGTTTCGTCGGGCGAGGTAATAATATAAATGCCATATTGTTTGTCCTGCATGCTAAAGCTCGACGAGATAACACCTTTTACCGGACGGAAAAACACATAAATATTATCGTTGGTTTTTACATCAATCACCGAAAGATTGAACTTTTCGTCGCTCTCAAATTTCTCTACAAATTCCTTTTCGCGCTTCGACTTGGCCATAAGCTCTTCCACATGCACGCGCACTGTGGTGGTGTCGTTTCTCAACAACGAATCGGGCTTTACATCGCCAGCCAAAATAGATTGAATTAGCTGCAAATAAGTATTGTTAAGTTCAGCATCGCGCTTTAAACTATCCACCATCATTGCCTCTCGCACAACCTTCATTTTGTCGGTCGACTCAACATATCCTGGCAAATAATAACGTATGGGTGTAAGAACAATAAGCAGGGTAATTAATACAAATGTAAGAACAAATAATGATGAGGCTACCAAAAACACCGACAAGCGCGACAAGCGCAAATGCCAGGCTTCCTCTAATGTATTTTCATTTAATACAGAAACACGATACCTAAAACGCATTTTCTGCAAAAATGACTTTATTCCTTCATTTTTAATATCCATTGAAATAGTTTGATTATACGGAAAGTTGATACAAATACAAAAGTAACTTTTTTGGGCTAAATTACAATAAGAAAATGCTTTTTCGCAATCAATTGTTTGAGCTTCTTAACAGTTAATAATGTTTTATGCATAAAAAAAGCTTCGACGGGCAAATGCCGTGAAGCTTTTTTTATTTCGGCGTGCAGCAATATCGACTGCCTGCACACACAAAACGAGGGTTGTACTAAATAGCTGTGCTAATAAGTATCAATACAAGAAGTGCAAGAATAGCGTATAACTCAGGGAATACAGCCAAAATCATTGTTGTACCAAACACATTGTGTCCCGACCCAATAGCCGCAATACCATTGGCACATACTTGTGCTTGACGAATGGCCGAAAACAAGCCCACAAGACCTAAGCCCAAACCTGCGCCAAAAACTGCTGCTGCAGCAAACCATGTAATGTTAGCAACTAAAAATCCGCTCAACAAAAAATAGCCTACAAAGCCGTAAAGACCTTGCGACGAAGGCAATGCCGACAATGCGATATACGACCCTGTGGCCGAAGCATTTTTTTTGAGTGCACCCACAGCTGCATTTCCAGCAATAGTAACTCCATATGCACTACCAGTACCCGAAAGTCCTATCATCAATGCTATTCCTAAATAAGCTAATACAATTGGTTCCATAATTTTTCTTGTTTTATAATTTATTTTTTTTGTTTTTATTTTAATTTTAAAAAATCATTTTTTGTAACTTACGTTATGCCACTTTTTCTTTGCGAAATGGTTTGTAGGCTTTTCCGCCACCTTCGAAACCTGCGTTTTTGTAAAACTCAACAAATGTGAGTCGCAATGGGTGTACAAAAGCACCAATTAAACACAACGCAAAATTAATCGAATGTCCAATAAGCAATATCAACAACACAAAAATCCAACGTGCAAAAGGATTTACACCATCCGTTAAATCGATGGCCAATGTATTGAAAACACCACCCAAAATACTACCCGTGAGACCCAATGCGAACAAACGTATGTACGACAAAGTATCGCCCAACAAGCCTGTAGCCATGTTGTAAGTATTCCACAATGCCGAACCAAAGTTCGAAAAAATGCCTTTGTCGGGCGAATTGTAGAAAAGAATTACACAAACGTTCAATCCAATAACCGCATACAAGGCGTACAAGGCAAATGCAGGCATTGCAACACCTAAAAATGGTAAGCCAATGTATAATATTAACGAAACGATTAATATAACCCAAGCCAAATGTCCCAAGGCATATTTAAAACCATGCTGTTTGTTTACTTTAGCAACATTTACCAACATACCAAAAAGTATTTGCACAACACCAATTACTACGGCTATCACCATCATAGGATTGTAGCCTCCAAACGATTCGGAAAAATTACCGGCCGTAATAAAATACTTTTTCACGCCTGCAAGCCATGGCCACTCCACCAAATCGAGCGCAATACCAAATACCGAGCCAGTGAGCAAACCAACAGCTACTGTTGTTAAACCCAAATATTGCCCTAGCGTGAGCAAAGGCTTCATGTCGGGTTTCGACTTGCGTTTCATAAATGTTGCCACGGCCCAAATAATTAAACCATAACCGCCATCGCCCAAACACAAACCAAAAAACAACATAAAAAACGGTGCTAAAAAAGGCGTTGGATCGAGCTCGCTGTAGTTGGGCAACGAAAACAGGTTGGTAATCGGTTCAAATAACTTCGAGAACTTACTATTTTTTAGCTGAATAGGAATATTCTCTTCGATATTTGGGTTCGTAACCTCGTAGTAAACACCTGCTTCTTCGAGAAAAGCGTTTAAACTTTCGCTCACATGTTCGGGGCTATACCCTTCGAGCACCATCACCTTGCTTTCGGCTTGTTTGTGCGTACTTAGCAAAACTTTCGACATGTCGATGCTATTTTCAACACTCATCAACAATGCCTTCAATTGCCACAAAGCGGTAGGCGCCATTTCAACTATCTGCGCATTCAGCTCTTCAGTTTCTTCGGCATATTTGTTTCTTACATCGAGCAATGCTTCAACATTCAATTCGTTTAGCTTTACTGGCTCTGCATCAATTACAGGACCCGCATCAAGCTTGTCGACTATCGCAAAATACTTATTACTACCAACAGTAGCAATGTCGAAACACTCATAATTCTCGTCCCATTCGGCCTTGTACCTACTTTGCTGACAAGTATATAAATGCACATAAATGCCTTCGGCAGCTAAAGATTGTAGTCGCTTAAAATCATAACTACCCCAAACTTGCATCCGCTCAATTTCACGTTCAATCACTTGCGTGCGTTGTTGCAAAGTTTCAATTTTTGCATTCAACTGTTCCAACATTTCGAGGTTTTCAATGCCCTGTTCGTCGGTAACAGCTATTTGCAATGGTAAAAAATCTTCGCCACAAATTGTTTGCAACTGAGCAATGCCAGCTTTTATGCGTGAAGCAAATAACATCTTCTCGCGCAAGGCATCATTTTCGGCCACTCCTTCGGCTTTTTCAATCACATGCAACACACCCAGCTCGCGCAATTGCTCGAGAAAGCTTTCGTATTGTTTATGATAAACAAGGAAGGTATAGCGTTTCATTTTTATAATCATAACTCAGCCTCCTTTAATTTTTGTTGACGCGATTTCACAATTTTCTGCGACGATTTCGAAAGATTTTCCTCATCTTCCATAAATCGCTTTATCTTAATAATTGCTTCTTCGTAGCCAGGAATTTGCACTTTCTCGAAAAGATTTACCTTTTGTGTCGTTTTCTTACGCGCATATTCGAGCAATTGAAGTTTTTGGGCATAAAAAGCTTGTTCGATACCCACCTGTGCCAAATCCTTTAGCTGTGTCAGTCCATCCGAATACCATGCAGGCGAATTAAATAAACTAAAGGCTTTTGTTTCGTACACTACCTCATCGAGCACAGGTGTACGTACACCAGCAATTTTTTTAATGCTCATCTTTACATCCGAAACTTGCAACAAACTCACATCAAACTCACCCCAAAGCGCCAACATTTTGTCGTACGAAGCAATGCGCGCTTCTAGCTCTTGTTCCAGTCGTTTTATGTCGTCTTTGGCTCGTTTCACCTCCATGCGCAATGCACTTTCCTTGTTTTTAATAGTAGGTAAAGCACGCACACGCATCTTTAGGTTCTTCTCTAAAGACTGTAACGATGTTTTATTATATTGAAATTGTATTGCCATTTCTTATTTTTTATTTGCCTTTTTGCCAGTATTTATCCACAAATTCTTGTTTGATACTTACTTCGTTGGGCTTAAAGTGTTCGGCAAACATCTCCCAAGCCACATCAAGCATATTGGTAGTGTCGATATTAACATCGATGGCCAACAATTTTGATGAATAATCTTTGGCAAATGCAAGCGTGCGGTCGTCATAATCGGTAAGGTCGAAACCATTTTCGAGCTTCGTTTTCGCATTGGCAGCATCGGCAAACAAACGCACAGCGGCATTCATCACCTGTGGGTGGTCTTCGCGTGTTTTTTTACCAATTACCAACTGCTTCAAACGCGAAAGCGAACGGAATGGATCCACAATTACTTTACCCACATCGGTATCGCGACGCAAGAACAACTGTCCTTCGGTAATATAACCAGTATTATCGGGAATAGCGTGAGTAATATCGCCACCCGAAAGTGTTGTTACTGCAATAATAGTTATAGAGCCACCAGCAGGAAACTGCACCGCTTTTTCGTAAATCTTAGCCAAATCCGAATAAAGCGAACCAGGCATCGAGTCCTTCGAAGGAATTTGGTCCATACGGTTCGATACAATCGAAAGCGCATCGGCGTATGATGTCATGTCGGTAAGCAAAACCAACACTTTTTCGTTTTTATCAACGGCAAAGTATTCGGCAGCCGTAAGTGCCATATCGGGAATAAGCAAACGCTCAACAGGCGGATTTTCGGTCGTATTTACAAAACTCACAATACGGTCGAGTACACCTGCATTATTAAATACATTTTTAAAGTATAAATAATCGTCGTTGGTAAGTCCCATACCACCAAGAATAATCTTGTCGGTTTGTGCACGCAATGCCACATTGGCCATTACCTGGTTGAAAGGTTGATCGGGGTCGGCAAAAAACGGAATTTTTTGTCCCGAAACCAATGTATTGTTCAAATCGATACCTGCAATACCTGTTGCAATAAGCTCCGAAGGTTGTTTGCGGCGAACGGGATTTACCGAAGGGCCACCAATCTCACGCTCTTCGCCTTCCACTTCGGGACCTCCATCAATGGGGTTGCCAAACGAGTCGAAAAAACGGCCAGCCAATTGTTCGCTCACCTTTAACGATGGTGCTTTACCCAAAAATATCACTTCGGCATTGGTAGGAATACCTTCGGTACCACCAAAAATTTGCAAAGTTACCTCGTCGCCCATAAGCTTTACTACCTGTGCAAGCTTGCCATCTACTGTAGCCAACTCATCATTGCCCACATTGCTCGCTTTTAGCGTACATGTTGCTTTGGTGATTTGTGTAATTTCACTATAAATTTTTTGAAATGCTTTTGTTGCCATTTATTTA
>CAZEVV010000045.1:9093-16401 GCA_964515675.1 uncultured Paludibacter sp.
TTCACTCTTCTTTCATCTATCACCACTTTCAACTCTTCAGCATACTTATCGAATGCTTCCGACTTAAATTGCGAATAGTTCATTTGGCGACATACATTGATAATACGTTTGAAATAGTCCATAATTTCGAGGAAACCATTGAAACTAAATTCGGTGCGACAAATATCCATCACCAAGTTCAACATATATTCCTGACGTTCGATGGGTGTTACCGAGTCAATCTTATCGAAGGCATCTTGTTGCAAAATCACAAAGTCAATCACTTCCGACTTCCAAAATGTTACGTGATAATCAACAGGAACACCATCGTCACCAAGAATATTAATTTGCTCTTGAACCTCTTTACCTCTTTGCAAAAGGGTTTTCATTTCGTTCACCATTTTTGTCCAATTGGGCGAAATGCGTTTCGAAATATATTCCTCAAACTCGGGATATTCGATGTATTTTGAATAACTATCAATCGGGTTTACTGCTGGATAACGTTTACGGTCGGCACGGGCTTGCTCCAAAGCAAAGAAACAGCGTGCAGCTTTTTTTGTACTTTCGGTTACAGGCTCCTTGAGGTTACCACCCGCTGGCGATACAGTACCGATAAATGTAATCGAACCTACTTGTCCGTTATTCAAATACACATATCCGGCACGGCTATAAAAGTTAGCAATAATGGCAGAAAGGTCCATCGGGAAAGCATCTTGACCAGGCAACTCCTCCATACGATTACTCATTTCGCGCAAAGCTTGTGCCCAACGCGAAGTGGAGTCGGCCATCATCAACACACGCAATCCCATGGCACGGTAATATTCCGAAATCGTCATGGCTGTATACACCGACGCCTCGCGCGAAGCAACAGGCATGTTTGAAGTATTGGCAATAATTATGGTACGTTCCATAAGCTTACGACCAGTGTGTGGGTCTTCCAACTCAGGGAATTCAACAAAAATTTCAACCACTTCGTTGGCACGCTCACCACAAGCTGCAATAATTACAATGTCGGCCTCGGCTTGCTTCGAAATGGCATGTTGCAATACTGTTTTGCCAGTACCGAAAGGACCCGGAATGAAACCTGTACCACCTTCAACTATAGGATTGGCTGTATCGATGGTACGCACACCTGTCTCGAGCAATTTAAACGGACGAGGCTTGTCGGTGTGAACCAAAATTGGCTTTTTCACTGGCCACTTTTGTACCATTGTTACATTTATTTCGTTGCCATTGGCATCGACAATGACAGCAATAGTATCTAAAATCTTGTATTCGCCCTCAGCAACAAGCGATTTTACGGTATAGCTACCTTCGAGTTTAAATGGCACCATAATTTTATGTGGTTGAAAATTTTCATCCACCTCGCCCAACCAACTTCCTGCAACAACTTTGTCGCCCGCTTGCGCCAATGGTTTAAATTGCCAAAGTTTTTCGGTATCGAGCGGAAAATTATATTCGCCACGTTGCAAAAATACACCTGTAAGCAAATCGAGATCGTTTTGCAAACCGTCGTAGTTACGCGAAAGCAATCCTGGCCCAAGCGTTACTTCGAGCAAGTGCCCCATAAACTCAACTTCGCAGCCAATTTTTAAACCACGCGTGCTTTCAAAAACTTGCACAAAAGCATTTTTGCCAACTACTTTTAGCACCTCGGCCATCAATTTCTGATCGCCCAATGCAATGTATGCTATTTCGTTTTGAGCAACTGGGCCATTAACCTCTACTGTTACTAAGTTCGAAATTATTCCTTTTACAATTCCTTTTGTCGACATAATTATTCATTTACACACCCTAACGCAAATAACAAATTTCCATTATTGATATTGAGCGTCTTATTTTATATTATTGTTTTATTTTATTTCTCAAATTATAGCTCCTCAAATTTCACCTCCGACTTTAAATCGGCCAAAATCTGACGGAAAATCTGTGCTCCTTTTTCAATCGAAAGCGCTTTCCAGCGTTCAACCATTTGCACCTTCAACACATACATTAAAACCTTCTCGACACCAAAATAGTTAAAAAACGAATTTTCTTCTAACCATTCCCATTTAAGCGCATCAATTTTCTTTTCACGCTCAAGCAAATTTGGCTCTTCGGCTATGCGCATTAGCACTTCTAATTGGTCAAACACACCCGTCAATCCAAAATCGCGCGCATTACTCATACGTATTGTGTTTGCTATTTCGGTATCGCCAAGCACCTTAGAGCGTTGGTCGAAACCATGCTTGCGGCAAGCAATGGCAGTGAGCACATTTCTCAAATCTAAATTGAATGCAAACCATTTGCGCAAAAACTCATTTTTACACTGCATGCCATAGCTGTAATACAATATCGAAAGATAATCTTCGCGCAACATATGTTCGCCAACAAATTTTTCATCGGTATATGTATTATAAAATTGCTTTACATAAGGCAACAATCTGCTATCATTCGGGTGCTCATATTCGCGCATCAAGGCAATAAGTTCGGCCCAATCATCGCGCGTCAATAAAGCCTTGTCATCGAGTTGTGCCTCTTTGTTTTGTAAATACAACAACAAATTATTATTATCGTATTGTGCATACAATAAGTTTAGCAAAGCACCATCAGCCGAAGTTAATTGTTCGAGCAAATCGTATCGCAATTCGATGAAAGATTTCACTCCCTTAACATCGTCAATATGCAAATCGGGCAAACCGGCTACTAAGCAATAGTAATTCATTTATTATTCAATTTTTTTATCCGACAATTGCCGGGGATACAAGCATTTAATTTAACAGCACAGCTCAAAAAGCCATGCATCAAAACAAAAGCTCGATTAATTTCGGACGTAAAAACTCTTTGAAGTATTCGATAAACTGTTCTTCACCAAGTGAAATTTTATAACCTTCTTTCTCAGGCTTTACCGTAAAGTCGGCCTTCAAGTTATTCACTTGCGTTATGTTCACACTGCCATTAAGCAATGTTTTGGCATTTGCAGCAAAATAAGCAGTAAGCGCCTCAGCATCTTTCGCTTCAATCGAAACTTGCTGATTGTTGGCCCACGATTGTACAAGTGTCAATATCACTTTTTGCATAAATGCTTTATCGGCAGTAGCTGCTTTAACCGAGTCGGAAACAATGCTGCCACTCACTACATTTGTAATTTCCGATTTCAATGCATTTAATGCTTGCTGCGAAAATAAACGTAGCTCCGAGCGCGTATTTTTACTCAATTCGTCGGCTTGGGCTTGGGCTTGCTGCAATAGTTTATCGGCATCGGCTTGGGCTTTCGCTAAAATCTCGGCAGCTTCGGCATTTGCCTTTTCTACTATCGCCTGTGCCTCCGCATTACCCTTTTCTACACCCTCAAGGTATATTTTATCCGTTAATTCCTGCAATTTTGTATTCATACGAAATATATTAATTTTTTATTTTCCCAATGTATTCACTTATATTTTACCAAAAATACCACGGCAAAAATACTTCATTATTCTTAAAAACAAAAACTATTTACACTAATTTTAACTAAAATTGCCCTTATGTTATCATTTCATCAAATCATATTACATTTTGATATAGTATTTTAGCTCAAAGCGTATAAATAAAAAGAAATCAAATATCAGCAAATTTAACTTACACTTACACTTCCCAAGCTATTTTGTGCTAAAAACCGATCGAAATTACATCTTTAATCAAACAAAAAAGGGCTCTACATTTTAAGCAAAACCCTTCCTTATTGGTTGTTTCTAAAAACCAAAATCATCAACATCAATATCTTTCATTTCTCTGTCAATTTCAAAATCGATTGGCACTTGCTTATCCACGCCACCAATGTAAATGGCTTTTTGTGGGCGAGCCGGACAAATATACTCGCAACCACCACAACCTACACAAATATCGGCATCAATAGCTGGTTGTGTTAAACCAAATTTATATGGCACCATATGCACCGCTTGCGTCGGACAATGCTCCGAACAGGCACCACAATTGGTATCATCGGTGATTACAATACACTTATCGAGCTCAAGTTGCACACGTCCTATTTGCAACAAATGCTTTTGATCGACACTTTGCGGCAAAATTGCACCCGTTGGGCAAATGTCTGAACAAAGTGTACAATTGTAATTACAAAATCCATCCTCGTATTTCAACAAAGGCTGCATCATGCCACCCAAACCATATTCTAAAAACGAAGGACGAATTACATGCGCTGGACATTTGCTTACACACAAATGACACGAAATGCATTTTTGCGAAAAATTATCAATCGATAATGCACCAGGAGGCATAATGGGCGACAATTTGGGTACGAGTTGCGTTTTCACGCCTGGTAAAGTATTGGCAGCAATCAAAGTACCAGCGCCTGCACCAGCCGCACCTAATGCAAACAAAAACTGACGTTTCGAAGCATCGGGCTTTTCGGCATGCTGTTTTGGCTTCATTGCATAACTAAAACTCATGGCTTTTGTATTACAAACTTCAATACAATCAAAACAATTAATGCAACGACTGTAATCAATAGCGTGTTTTTTTGTATCAATACAATTGGCTTTGCAACGCCTTCCGCATGCTCCGCACGAGTTACACAAATCGTCGTTAATACGTATTTTGAACAACGCCACTTTGCTCACATAACCCAAAGCTGTGCCTACGGGGCAAATACTATTGCAATACAATCGACCGCGAAACCACGACAGCCAACCAACAACAGCCAACGAAAACAAGGAAACGACCAAAGCACTAACGCTCAAAAAGTAAATGGGTACACGATAAAATTGCATACCACCACTTGCACTCAGCGTGTCGGCCAAAACATTGTTTCCGACCAAATATGCAGGTTTAAATATATGTAAAACAATACGACCAAAAATGCCATAAGGATCGAGCAAGCCCAACAACAAACTAAAACCAGCCAAAAATGCTATCAACACCACAGCTAATACCGATAGTCGCAATACCGTATGTGCCTTTTTGAACTTAAACTTCTTTTTTTTCTTACTTGTAATGCGCGCCAACCATGTTGAAATATCCTGCATTACACCCAACGGACAAATAGACGAACAATAGATACGACCGAATATTAAAGTTGTAAGCAACAAGGCTGCTAAAACAATCCAATTGAGTGATAATAAGGCTGGAATCAACTGGATTTTGGTGAGCAAATGAATTTCTTGAGGCAAAATGCCCGAAAAATCGAAGAAATAAAAAACCAAAAGCGAGAAGATTGTCAGCGAAACAATAATTCTTATCTTTCTTAACATTGAAATAAATCTTATATTACATTCTTATTCGCTTAATTGATAGCTTATCTAAATCCATTGTACCAACTTTCATTTCTTGTCCACGAGCCAGATGCCCTACCGCATCGAGTGGCATTTCGCGCACCTGATTGAAAAAATTAGTTGCAGCAGTATCAACAGCTACCATATCTTGCGATAAAAACATACCTTTCGACAATACCACATCGGCTTCCGATTTGCCACGTGGCCCATTGGTTTTCATCATTCGGTAGGCATCAACAACATTTAGCACAGGCTTTTTGTTGTAAGTGCAAATATCGGCAATGCATTGCTGTAAATCATTGCTATGAAAAAAACGACGATCCCATACTATTCCCATCAAATTTTTCATCGAAATTGTCATTTTGGCTCCACCATGGTTTTTCAACACAGGCACATTAATCCAAACATCGCAATCGAGTATTGCCTGATGTATTTTGGTTGTTTTTAAACTCTTTGCATTGGGCAAACTCACTGTTCGATAATACGACTCTTCGTGCGCAGGCACTACACGTGCACCCGCCGACTTAGCAGCAGCCTCTATCCCACTCGCTCTGTAGCTAGCTCGCCAATCGTCGCAAGTATGGTCGAAAACCACCACCTCACTAGCGCCAGCCGCAATGCACTGACGAACAATTTCGCCCACCAACAAAGGATTGGTATTGCTAGCAAATTCGGGCGCTTTGTCCCAACCAATATTGGGTTTTACAACAACTTTTTGTCCTTTCTTTAAAAATGTACCCATGCCACCAAGCTCCGCAATTGCTTTGCGAAACATGGCCACGGGCTCGCCGCCCAAAACGGCAACCAAATCAAATGCATTTTTACTTGCTGTTGCTCCAACCCTCTGATTAAATAGCGTCATTGCCTCAGTTTGTTTAACACTCATAGCTGCACCCGCAATGGCCAATGTTCTAATAAAATTCCTTCTGTCCATATCAATCGATTTTTTCGGTTTTCTTTATTATCCAAGGAAACATAAAACATGTCTCGTCGTACAAAGCATAATCGGCAGTGCCGTTCACAGCAAAAGTTTTCACATACAATGCATCGGCCATTAGTGCTTTGGCCAAACGTATCGTTGACCCCGTCTTTATTCTATCATCAACCAAAAGAATCCGTTTTCCCTTGGTCTCGAAATCGATGGGCGCTAGTAACCGTGGAGCATCGTATTTCGGACGCTGTAGTTCGTCGCGCAAATTAATACGCAACACCTGAAACTCGGCATTCAAACGCTGATTAATGATTCCGGCGGGCACAATACCACCATTAGCAATGGCACACACAATATCAAATTCATGCTCGAATTCAATTTCACGAAATCGACGCATTAAATCATCAAAAGTTTTATTTTGCATGCGAATAAATTTAAAGCTTTGCCAAAGCCTTTAGCACAAAATAACCACCAACAATTTGTATCAACATCCCAGGCAAACCAATGCGAAAATCTTGTACAGCTACCCAAAAGTCGCCTACAATTATCCACTCAAATGCTGTTCCTACAACTTGATACAACAACACAACCAGCAGCAAATTCAATACACTTACTACTTGCGTACGTTGCGCTACCATGGCAGCTGCTACGGCTAAAAGCGATGATTTTATTAGAATAATGGGCAAAACAGCCAAAGGTGGCATACCAAAAATTAAATAATTCACAACAGGTGACAAAATAGCGGTGAGCATTCCAACGTTTAATCCATATTTATAAGCCGCTATTAAAGTAAAAAAATAAATGGGCAAAAAGGTCAAACCACCCATGGGTACGGTGTGTATCAATCGGGGCAAAAGCAAATTACCCAAAATAAAAATTGTTGCAAAAATATAGGTTTTCGACATTCGAAAATCCAAACTGTAAAGTTTAACCGTTGCTGCCATAATACAAGACTTTTATATTCAATAAATTATTAATTTTAAAAACAAAAAAAACACAATCACAAATATAAGAAAAAGGATATTTCACGCATATTGTGTTAATAATTTTGTATCTTTTTTAGCGAATAAAAAAGGTTTTTTCACAATTCGGAGACAAGCATATACAAAAAAAGCAAAAGGCAATATCTATTTTCTAGATATTGCCTTTTAT
>CAZEVV010000046.1:0-13099 GCA_964515675.1 uncultured Paludibacter sp.
GCAATACATTCAATTACAAACGTTTCGATTTAACATTGTTCATCAACGGATCGTATGGCAATAAAATATTGAACTATATGTCGCGCAATTTGAGCAATATGGAGTCGTTGTGGAACAATCAGTTGGCCGTTGTTACCGACCGTGCCCGCTTAGAACAGATAAATACAACACTTACATATCCACGCATAAACTCGACAGGAAATGAAGTAAGCAATTGGTTTGACGATATTGACAATGTGCGAGTTGCCAATAGTGGTGCTACATTGCCACGTGCTATCCAAAACGACCCTAACGACAACAAGCGTCTTTCGGACAGATACATTGAGGATGGTTCATATATTCGTTTAAAAAACATTATTGTGGGCTATACTTTTGAGTCAAAATTACTACGCAAGTTCCACTTAGAAAATCTACGTGTGTATGCCAATGTGCAAAACTTACTAACACTAACAAAGTACAGTGGTTTCGATCCCGAAATTGGTGTAAGTACTGCCAGTGTTAATGTGTATGGTTTGGACAATGGTAGATATCCTTCGCCACAAGTTTATACTTTCGGTGTGAATATTTCATTTTAAGCCCAATGTATTAACAAATACTTATTTTTACACACCCTGATCAACATAATAAGCGATGCTTATCGAGTTTTAATACTTTGAATATGGACATGCATATTGTGTTTTTCAACAAAAAAATAAATTTAAGATAAAATAAGTGCTTAAATATTCATTATAAGATTTAAGTTTAAATATTATCTGACCTTTTTAAAAAAAATAATTAACAAATGAAACGACTAAATATAAAATCGCTGGCTTTGGCCACATTGCTAATGGTAGGTGCTACTTCGTGCGAAGATTTTCTGAACCGTCCGACTGTAGATAGCTATACCATTGATGGATTTTATCAGACTGATGCACAATGCTATCAGGCTGTAAATCCGATTTATAACTCGCCATGGTACGATTTCCAAAGAGGATTTGTGAAAATTGGCGATGTGCTTGCAGGAAATATTTCGTATGGTACTGATAATGGTTATCAGGCATTTGTGCTCAAATCGAGCGACGATGACTTACGCAATGCATCGGCATCGTTGTGGTCGGTAAATGCATATTGCAATACATTAATCGAAAATTTGAATTTAAAAGCAGGACCAGAGGTTTCGAAATTTGCGCTTAACACTGTAAAAGGTGAGGCTTTAACTTGGAAAGCTATGACCTACTTTTACTTAGTGCGCATTTGGGGTGCAGTGCCAATTATTCACAACAACAGTGAAATTATTTCAAACAATAATTCGAATAGTATTGCTAAAAATAATGTGGAAGATGTGTACAAATATATTGTAATGACATTAGAAAAAGCTGTTGAGTTGCTACCCGAAAAAAATCAACCTGGACGCATTGATAGATATTCGGCCATGGGTTTATTGTCGAAAGTATATCTTACAAAAGCTGGATACGGACAAAACGGTACGCGCAATCAGGCCGACCTTGATAAGGCTGCATTTTTTGCCAACGAAGTGATTGAAAAAAGTGGTAGAGCTTTAACGCCCAATTACGCTGACATATTTAGATTAAAAAACAATATTGCAGATGAAAGTTTGATAGCATGGCGTTGGACAGTGAGTTCGCAGTGGACAAGTCAGAACACTTTGCAATCGGATTTAGGTTTAAATGGCTTTTCGGAGTTTGCCGATTCGTGGGGAACTTGGGTAGGGATTACAATCGATTTGCAAAATTTGTTTGGCGAGGATGCGAGAAATAAAACATCGCGTGTTAATACCGATGCACGCCGACAAGCAACCATGATGATGTTGGGCGACAAATACGACTATTTTTGGGCCGACAAAGGTGGCTTTACTTATAATTGGGTAAATGGAACTGTAACCTATGGTGTTGGTACAGGTTCGAATGTTGCAAAACACCTTGTGGGCAACAACAACGACCACGTTGTAGGCATTGGAACAGGTATGGATCGCATGGCTACAAGTTTGGCAACCCATATACTTCGTTTGGCCGATGTGTATTTGATATATGCCGAAGCCATTTTAGGAAATAATGGTAGTACGAGCGATGCCAAAGCATTGGCTGCATTTAATGCAGTAAGATCGCGTAGTATTGCAGGTGCAACAGCAAAAACAAGCATTTCGTTTGACGACATATTTAATGAAAGAAGAAAAGAATTGTCGTGCGAAGGTGACAATTGGTATGATTACGTTCGCTTGTCGTATTATAATGCTGAGCTTGCAAAAGAAAAATTAGCAGCCCAAGAGCGCGGTAACTGGAACAATTTGGAAGCTTATTACAAAGGCGAAGCCGATGCTGCAACAGTAACATTGGGAACATGGAAAGTAACAAAATCGAATATTTTCTTTACAATTCCTTTCCCCGATACCGATTTGGCAGCCAATCCACGTTTGAGTGAAGCGCCTGTATCATTCGATTTTAGTACCATTTCCTTTTAATTAATAATACTAATAAATGATTGATGCAAATGCTTTTTAATCTATTAGAAAACAGGATTTTTATCAAATCATTTATAAAAAATAAATATAAAATGAGAACATTATATAAAAATATATCAAGACTCACATTGGGCTTCGTAGTAAGTTTAGGCTTACTTACGCTAGCTTCGTGCAACGACAATCCCGATGCGTTTGTACTCACCGATGGTGTTCCCGAAGTGCAATATATACGTTTGCCCGATGTTTTGAGTGCCGACTCATTGGTGACGCGTGCATTTATGGGCAAAACCATTGCCATTGTTGGAAAAAACATGACAAGTGTGAAAGAAGTGTGGTTCAACGATCAAAAAACGGTTTTAAACACCAGTTTAATTACAAGTACAGCATTAATTACAACTGTGCCAACGGTAATACCAAACGTGGTAACCAATAAAATATATTTAATCAATAAAAATAATGATACAATAAAAGTCGACTTTTTGGTTGATGTGCCAGCACCATTGGTAAACAGTATGCAATGTGAATATGTTGCTGCAGGTGAAATAGCAACAATTCGCGGGAATTTCTTCTTGTCGGTAGCTGGATCCGAAAACCCTGAAGTTGTTTTTACACCCAATATTAAAGCCACAGATATTGTATCGTTCAATATAAATGAAATAAAAGTTCGCGTGCCAAGTGGTGCACAAGAGGGCCCGGTTTCGGTAGTGAGTAGATATGGCAGTACACGTTCGAAATTTTGGTTCCGCGACAACCGTGGTATTATTCTCGATTGGGACAACTTAAATGCCAATGGTGGATGGCGTTCGGGCGTTATTTCAAATTCGAACCCAGTAGCCGGAATTACTGGCAATTACGTGAAATTTAGTGGTTCGATGACAGCCGACCCTAGTGCATCGTGGAATGAAGATGCTTTCTCGTTTAACCTTTGGGGCTCAGCCAATGGTCGTCCTGACGGCGATTTGTTTAGCATTGCACCCGAAAAAGCATTGTTGAAATTTGAGATTAATGTGACCAAAGCATGGAAATCGGGTGCTATGCAAATGATTTTTACACCTTGGGCAACTTCGGGAACAAATAGTTATTTGGCCGATGGTGTTACAGCGCGCGGACTGTGGATGCCATGGAAATCGACAGGTACTTACACTACTGATGGTTGGGAAACAGTGACAATTGCACTTAAAGACTTCAAATACAACCATACGGGAGAAGCTTTGAGCTTGCCATCGGCAGGTAATTGGGGCGGTTTAACTTTCTTCTTATGGCATGGTGGTGAGCAGGCCAAAGGCGAAGATTGTACGCCAGAAATATGTATTGACAATATTCGTGTAGTCCCTGCAGAATAAAATTTAACCAAAGAAAAAAATATAGAATATTATGCGACACAATATAAATAAATTTTTAATAAACAGATTTTTATTTAGAAGCTTAAGTGCAATCGTACTTTTGGCTGCATTGCTTTTCACTTCGTGCGATCGCACCGAAGAGGAAGATCTGGTAACAGTGAAGTTGAGTGTGTATGGTCCATCGCCCGCATTGCGCGGTGGTGAGTTGAAATTTATCGGGCAAAACCTTGATAAAGTAACAACAATTGTATTACAACCCGGAATTGAAATTAAGGAATTTGTTTCGAAAAGCAAAACCGAAATAGTAATTGTGATACCACAAGAGGCAATGCCCGGAAAAGTGGTGGTTAAATCGGCACAAGGCGATATTGAAACAAAAACACCACTTACTTTTAGCGAGCCCATTGCTTTGAGCAGTTTTGCCCCTGCAACCGCAAAAGCAGGCGATAAACTTACCATCAATGGCGATTATTTAAATCTTATTGCCGAAGTAATTTTTAACAATGGAGTAGTTGTTGATAGTGCCAATTTTGTAAGCAAAACACGTTACAAAATCGAAGTTATCGTTCCTATCGAGGCGCAAACTGGCAAGGTAGTTATTTCAAATGGTGCCGAAATACCTGCCTTGGTTTATAGTGCCACCGAATTGCTAGTTACTTTGCCCGCAATTACAGCATTAAATCCAAACCCTGTAAAACCAGGCGCAGCTTTGCAAATTACAGGAACCGATTTTCAACTCGTAAAAGAGCTTGTTTTTGCCGATGGAATTGTTGTGGATGCGTTTAGTGTAAATGCCGAAAAAACAATGATTACAGCCATGGTGCCCGACAATGCAAAAGAAGGAGTCGTAAAGCTAGTGTCTCATTCGGGTGTTATTGTTGAGAGTTCGAATTTACAATTGATAGGCCCAGCGGTAACAAACTTTAGTCCAGCTACGGTTAAAAATGGTGCAGTATTAACGATTACTGGTACACATCTCGATTTGGTAACTGGCGTTACATTTGGCAATAATGTTACCGGAATTATAAGCGGACAAAGCGCTACAACGCTCGAAGTGATTGTACCTCTAACAGCAGTTGAGGCAAAAGTAACACTTAGTACAAACTCGGGCAAAATAGCCGAAACAGCGGTGATAAGCTTAGTGAAGCCTACGATAAACAGCATTGCACCATTATCATTAATGGCAAGCAACGATATTACAATTACAGGAACACATCTCGACCTTGTGCGTAAAGTACGATTTGTTGGTGGTTTAACCGTTGATGTAAATCCAGGAGCAGAGAACTCATTGCAAGTAACTGTGCCACCAGCATGTGTTGGAACAGCAGTTGTGACTTTAATTACCAGCAACGGAACCGAAATTTCGTCGACAGATCAGTTGGTTGTGGAAGCTGCCAATAAACCAGTAATTACACAAATGCCAAGTAGCGTGAAACCTGGTGCAAAACTAACCATTCAAGGTACAAAATTACATTTAGTAGAAGCAATTTACTTCGAAAACAATGTAAAAGCAGTTCTTTATGGTCTTCGTACCGAAACATCTATTGAAGTTTTTGTGCCCGAAACAGCAAAGAAAGGTATGGTAAAGCTAAAACTCATTGCTTTTAATGGCGATGAAGTAATATCGCCTGAGATAATGATTACAGGAACTGACCCAATTTACGATTTATCATATGTTTACTTTAACTTCGATGGTAAAAACTCGTGGTGGGGCGACAAAGGTGCAATTGAAAATGATCCTAATTTATCGTTGGATGGAAGTAGTTATTTCAGGGTGAATGATAATATGAATCCATGGTGGACAGGTTTCTTCTGGCGAAATGGACGCAACGACCTGAAAACTGAAGGTGTAACTGTAAGTGGTTGGGTTGTGAAAATGGACGTAAATGTACTTGCTGATATTACTGGCGATATGAAATTGCGTTTGAAAGGTTCGGATGGCGATTTCTGGGCTGTTATTAAAGGACTTCCTAACAAAGGTGGTTGGTATACAGTGACTGTTCCACTTACTGATTTCTTAATCGACGGTGGTACATCTACAATTCCAAATATGGCGAATATTGATTCGGATTTTGGTATGGCTTATACAGGACCGGGCGAACAGGTTAATATGTGTATCGACAATATTCGTTTCGAACCCAAAGGGAGTTCGTTATCGCCAAGATTTAGGTTGTTTTAAAATAGTGTGTTTTTAGTTAAATTTTTATTATCAAAACAAGGGAGTTCGTTCCCAATGACTCCCTTGTTTTTTTGATACTTTTTCAACAAAATAGCATTATTAAAAATTCACTCTTACATTGTTTTTTCAGTCATTTTCGTTTTTCTCACCATCAAAATGTTCATATGCTCCGCAACATTTCTATATTAAGTGTATTTATTTTTTATACATTTATTGTATTGGCATGTAATACCCAAGAGCCAACTGATGTTAGGCCTCCCAAACTCATGTCGTCGACACCTTCTGACAAGGCTGTTGATGTAAATGTGAATACTGTAATAAGTATGCTTTTTACCGAAAAAATTATTGTTAATAAGCAAGCCAATATTACGCTCAATAATAAAACTGTTGTAGCAAAAGAAGATGCGCGTAGCCTCATTATTGAAACCACACTCGAACCCTCAACCCAATATGTTTTAAATATACCTGCCAATGCAATAGCCAATGTAGCAGGAAACTATATGGATGCTTTTAGCATTAGCTTTACTACGGCAGCTATGCTCAACAACCAAGGAAATGTTTTCGAAGCCGAAAATGCACTACTCACTGGCGATGCCGTTAAGGCTACAACAATTGCAGGTTATTCGGGCACAGGATATGTGAATACCAACAATGGAAATGTTGTGTTTGCCATCAATGTGCAACAGGATGGATATTATGATGTTTTTTTGCGTTATATTTCGGGAGGCGCCAAAAGCAATGATTTGCACATAAACAATGCGATGGCAGCTAACATACATTTTTCGCAAACAGCAGCATGGAAAGAAGAAAAGATTGCTACTGTAAAACTTAAAGCGGGTGAAAATAGTATTTCAATTGTAAAAAATTGGGGCTATGTTTCCATCGATTACCTTAAAATGTCATACCTAGGCAACGCAACAAGCCCTTTCAATATAGATGCCAACTTAGTTACGCCACAACCATCGACACAGGCTGTAAAACTATATGATTTTCTGAAAGAGAATTTTACAAAAAAAGTTATTTCGGGCGCAATGGCTGCCCATAGCACCAATATTAACGAGGCACAATGGGTATTTGACAAAACAGGAAAGTGGCCTGCCTTGGTGGGTTTCGACTTTATCGACCATACTTGGCTCAAACAGAATTGGGTAAATTACGATGCGCCTTTTACGCTTGGACAAGATTATTGGAACAAAAATGGACTTGTAACGCTTACTTGGCATTGGCGCGACCCGCTAACAAAATCGGGCGCATTTTACACTGCCGACACAAATTTTGATGTGAGCAAGGTGAATGATGTTAATTCAAAAGAATATAAAGCGATGATTGTTGACATCGATACCATTGCAAGTTATTTAAAAGCATTTAAAAATGCCAATATCCCCGTGTTGTGGCGTCCATTGCACGAGGCACAAGGGCGTTGGTTTTGGTGGGGAGCCAAAGGGCCCGAACATTGCAAAACGCTTTGGCGATTGATGTTCGACCGATTGGTAAAACATCATGGCCTCAACAATCTTATTTGGATATGGACCACCGAGGCCAATGACGATGCCATTAATTGGTATCCTGGCGATCAGTATGTTGATATTTTGGGAATGGACATTTACCCAGGCGCTAATCAACATGGTTCGCAATATATTTCATTCAACAAGGTGAAAGAGATATTTGGTGGAAAAAAACTCATTGCGCTCAGCGAGTGTGGCTCAGCGCCCGATCCTGCTTTAATGCTTGAATATGGCGATATGTGGTCGTGGTTTATGCCTTGGAATGGCGACTATACGCGCTCCGACTCGCACAATGGTGCTGCGTGGTGGCAAAAATTCTTTACTTATGATTTTGTGTTGACAAGAGATGGGATGCCGGAGTTGAAGTAGAGTAAAGAGTAAAGAGCAAAGAGTCAAGATTAAAGAGCAAAGATTAAAGACAAAAGATTAAAGACAAAAGATAAAAGACAAAAATTAGAAGAATGAAGAAAATATTTATAACACTTTTGATGGTGATTCCGGTGAATGCATCTGCTCAATGGGCCTTTCGCTTGCCTGCAATTATTAGTAATCATGCAGTATTACAGCAATCTACGGATGCTCGATTGTGGGGTTGGGCTCAAAGTGGAAATACTGTAAATATTATTTGCAGTTGGAATCCTACCGACACCGTAAAAGCTGAACCGCAAAAAGACTGGACATGGGAAGCCAGAGTGCAAACGCCTAAGGCTGGGGGTCCCTATACAATTACTTTTATAAGCAGTACACAAAAAGTAGTCATCGAAGATATTATGATAGGCGAAGTATGGCTTAGTTCTGGTCAGTCGAATATGGAATCGGCTTTCAATTGGGAATTAGGTCCACTCGATGTGGGCGATGAATTGGCCAATTCGGGCAACAATGAACTGCGTTTTTTTCAGCTTTCGCATACTTATAGCATTTTTCCAAAAGATAATTCGGATGGCGTTTGGAAAGTTAGTTCGCCCGAAACAACATCTTCGATGAGTGTGGTTGCTTATTTTTTCGGTAAAACTATCAACCAAAAACTGAAAGTACCTGTTGGTTTAATTGCTTCGTATTGGGGCGGCACCAATGTACAGGCTTGGACACCCAATGAGGTTTATGCAAAAAACAAAGAACTTAAAAAGTTAGCCAATGATACCAAAGCAGTTAATTGGTCGCCAACAGAGTCTTCGGTTATCTACAATTCGATGCTACACCCATTGACAAAATATAAGATTGCGGGCACTATTTGGTATCAGGGCGAAGGAAATACGGGTGAACCGCAAAACTATGGGCCGCTTTTCGATGGCCTGATAAAAGGTTGGCGGAAGGCTTTCGATAATGAATTCCCGTTTTACTTTGTGCAAATTGCACCTTGGAGCGGCTATTGGAAGAATAGTGCAGCTTACCTCCGCGAGCAACAAGCATCGGTGCTTTCATTGCCAAAAACGGGCATGGTGGCTGTGGGCGATTTGGTCGACGATATTAATGATATTCACCCTCGTATAAAAAAAGAGGTAGGCATGCGATTGGTGAATTTGGCTCTCAAAGAACATTATGGAATGCAAGACTTGCAACCCTATCATCCGCAATTTAAATCGTTTACTATCAATAAAAACAAAGTAAACATAAGTTTTACAAGTGTTGGGAAGCTAAGTAGTAAAGCAAAGTCACCTGCGAACTTTCAATTGGCAGGAGCCGACAATCAATTTTATTCGGCAATAGCCAAAATTGAAAAGGATGGCTCGATTACACTTACCAGCAAAGATGTGAAAATGCCTGTAAATGTTCGTTATTGCTTTACAAACGATGCCATGCCCGATATTTTTGATGTCAATGGATTACCATTGTTGCCATTCAGAACTGATGAGGTGGAATATATGCCCTAAAATAAATGCTAATCTCAGATAAATATTTGTGATGAAATTTTCGTGTCGATAAACTGAAATTATATCATTCAAAATACTGATTATAAATTACTAACCAATCAATTGCCTTTGTTTTCTTCCTTTTGTTAGGGAGCTTGTAGGCAGTTAAAACAATAATTTAAAAAATGAAATTTCAAATCCTGCTTATTTTTAATTTGTCGGTTGCATTGTTTGCCAATGCATCAAAACACGACGAAGCCGTTGAAAAACTCCTCCGCCAGATGACACTTGAAGAAAAAGTGGGACAAATGGCGCAAGTTACTGTCGATATTATGAAAGATCCAAAGACGTGGAACTTGAACGACTCGCTTATGCGCAAAGGAATAGTGGATTACAAAATTGGTTCGTTGCTCAATACATGGAACAACTCGGCGCCCGAAGTGAGTGAGTGGTTTGAAGCTGTAAAAACTGTACAAAGTTACACACAGCAAACACGCCTTAAAATACCTTTGGTTTATGGTGTTGATGCCATTCATGGCGCTAATTACACCAACAAAGCCACACTTTTCCCACAGCAAATTGGTCAGGCAGCTACTTTTAACCGCGCTTTGGTGCGCCGTGCTGCCGAAATTACAGCCTACGAAACTCGCGCAGGTTCGCTTCCGTGGACATTTTCGCCGGTGCTCGATTTGGGCATCGATGTACGTTGGCCACGACTTTGGGAAACTTTTGGCGAAGATCCTTATTTGGCTTCGGTGTTGGGTGTTGAGATGGTTAAAGGTTTTCAGGGCAATGACCCGCAAAATATCGGACAATTTCATGTAATGGCCTGTGCAAAGCATTTTCTAGGCTATTCTGTCCCCGTGTCGGGCAAGGACCGCACACCAGCCATTATCCCCGACAATGTATTGCGCGAATATCATTTGCCAGCGTTTCAGGCAGCTGTTGAGGCAGGTGTTGGTTCCATTATGGTCAATTCGGGATTAATAAACGGCATTCCGGTACATGCAAGTCATTATTATCTAACAACATTGTTAAAAGAAGAATTGAATTTTAAAGGAATGATTGTGACCGACTGGATGGACATTGAAAACCTGCATAAACGCGATAGATTTGCTGTTTCGTTGAAAGATGCGGTACGTCTGGCTATCAATGCCGGCATCGACATGGCCATGATTCCTTACAATTATGAGTTTTGCGATTTTTTAGTTGAATTGGTGAACGAAGGTGCTGTGCCTATGTCGCGCATCGACGATGCAGTGCGTCGCATTTTAAAAATGAAATTCGAACTCAACCTTTTCGAGCGTCCTTACGAAAATCCTACGGATTATCCACTGTTTGGCTCTCAGGAATTTCGCAAAGTAGCTTACGAAACAGCCGTTGAATCAATCACATTGTTGAAAAACGAGAAAAATATTTTGCCATTACCAGCCAATAAAAAAGTGCTTGTTACAGGGCCTAATGCCAATTCGATGCGCTCGCTCAATGGCGGATGGTCATACTCATGGTTGGGCGACAAAACGGAGCAATATGCAGGCGAATACAACAGCATTCTCGAAGCGGTACAAAACAATATTGGCGCAAAAAACACCATTTATAGTCCAGGCGTAGCATGGGTTGAAACAGGAAAATATTGGGAAGAAAAAGAAATTAGCATAAAAGCAGCTGTACGAGCAGCACGCAAAGCCGATTATATTTTGCTTTGTGTAGGCGAAAATAGCTATACCGAAAAACCAGGCGACACACACGACTTGGCTTTGTCGGATCTGCAAATTGAACTAGCAAAAGCATTGCAAGCCACCGGAAAGCCTGTGATTTTGGTGCTCAACCAAGGCCGTCCACGCATTATCAATCGCATCGACGAAAAATCGCAAGCCATTGTAATGGCATATCTTCCGGGTAATTTTGGGGGCGATGCTATCTCGGATATTATTTTTGGAAAGCAATGCCCTAGCGGAAAACTACCATTCACTTACCCCAAATATCCGCATTCGCTAGTGAACTATTGGCACAAATATTCCGAAGAGCAAACACGTGCCGAGGGCATGTATAACTACGAGTCGGACTATGCGCCATTGTACGAATTTGGTCATGGTTTGAGTTATACAAGTTTCGAATACAGCAATTTAAAACTCTCGAAAACGAAAATTACCGAAGACGAAACGCTAGAAGTAAGCGTGGATGTGCGCAACACAGGCAAACGTGATGGTAAAGAAGCTGTATTGCTTTATATTTCGGATCTATACGCATCCTTAGCACCCGACATGAAACGCCTGAAAGGATTCGAGAAAATTGAACTCAAAGCTGGTGAAAGCAAAACACTGAAATTCAAAATCACAAAAAATGAACTGTCATTCGTAAATATTGATAGCAAAACGATAGCAGAACCAGGCGATTTTGAAGTGAAAATTGGAAATCTGAAAGCAGGTTTTGAACTGATATCCAAACAAGAATAGAGCGTTGGGATATATGGATTTTCAAGTAAATACAAACAATAATTTATTATTATACATAATTTCCCTCTAAGGGGTTAACAAGCTTATGAAAACATTCAGCAATATAATTTTGCTTACCGCAATTTTTCTTTTGGGCGCTTGTAGTCCGAAAACAAACAGTGAGTTTATTACCATAAAAAACAAACAGTTTATGGTTAACAATCAGCCCTATTATTTTGTGGGTACCAACTTTTGGTTTGGCGCTATACTCGGTTCAACCGGCGAAGGTGGCGACCGCGAGCGATTGATACGTGAGCTCGATTTTATGAATGCCAATGGCATCGACAATTTACGCATCCTTATTGGTGCCGATGGTGAAAATGGCGTACCTTCGAAAGCCGAGCCTACACTACAAATAGCACCGGGCGTGTACAACGATAGCATTTTCGATGGGCTCGATTTTTTGATGGCCGAAATGGGCAAACGTGGCATGAAAGCAGTGCTGTTTTTCACCAACTCGTGGGAATGGTCGGGCGGATACAGTCAGTATCTCAACTGGGCTGGCAAAGGCAAAAACCCTGTGCCGTCGGTGGATGGATGGCCAGCATACATGGAATATGTAAAACAATATGCCAATTGTACCGAGTGTCACGAAATGCTCAAAAAGCATATCACAAAGGTAATAACGCGCACCAATAAATATACAGGAAAAAAGTACAGCGACGATCCAGCCATTTTCTCATGGCAAATAGGCAATGAGCCACGTGCATTTTCCGACAATAACAAAGAAGCTTTTGCAGCATGGATAGCCGATATAGCAGCACACATTAAGTCGTTGGACAAAAACCATCTTGTGAGTGTTGGCTCCGAAGGAAAACACGGTTGCGAACAAGATATGGCACTTTTCGAACAAATACATGCCGACCCAAACATCGATTATCTAACATTTCATGTATGGCCAAAAAATTGGGGCTGGATGGATAGAGATGATATGAAAGGTACGCTACAAGCTGCCATCGACAGTACAAATGCTTATATCGACTTGCATGTTGAGCTTGCCCGAAAACTGCAAAAACCTGTTACAATGGAGGAATTTGGTTTCCCGCGCGACAATCATTTGTATACGCTAGACGACCCAACCACTTTGCGCGATGCGTATTACAAAGCGGTTTTCGAGAAAATTCTCACCGCTTCAAAAGAGAACGATGTGTTTGCAGGATGTAATTTTTGGGCTTGGGGTGGATTTGGTCGTCCGCAAAACGAATTTTGGAAAAAAGGCGACGACTATGTGGGTGATCCAGCACAAGAGGAACAGGGCTTGAATGCTGT
>CAZEVV010000046.1:13199-16311 GCA_964515675.1 uncultured Paludibacter sp.
GGCGATTTTCCGGCAGTTACAGGTTGGGAAATTGGACTTTTAGAAACTGGCGCCGAGCGTAACCTCGATTCGGTAAGTTTTGTAGATATGAAACGCCTGATAGGCGAAGTATACGAGCGAGGTGGAATAAACACTATAAGCTGGCACAGCAATAATATTGCTACGGGCAATACTTCGTGGGATTGTGCACAAGATACTGTGGTGCGAAGTGTTTTAAAAGGTGGTGTGCATCACGCTGGTTTTGTTGGATATTTAGACAAAGTAGCCGATTTTCTTCTCGATTTGAAAGATAAAAATGGCGAACCAATACCTGTTATTTTCCGTATTTTTCATGAGCATACTGGTGGTTGGTTTTGGTGGGGCAACAAACAATGCACCCCCGAAGAATACAACGAACTTTTCAGGATGACAGTGCGACATTTGCGCGATAAACGTGGCGTTCGCAATGTGTTGTATGCCTTTTCGCCAGCAAGTATAAGCACCGAAGCCGAGTTTCTGAGCCGCTATCCGGGCGACGAGTGGGTGGATATTATTGGCTTCGACACCTATTTTTATGCTCCCGAGAAAGAAGAGTCGGCTGCAAAATACATAAACGATATAAAAGCGGGGCTGGATGTGGTGACAAAATATGCTGCAAAGAGCAACAAAATTCCAATTTTGGCCGAAACAGGAGTAGAGGGAGTAGTAGTAAGCGATTATTTTACAAATGTACTTTACAATGCTATTTCAGCTTACCGATTCAGTTATGTGCTTTTTTGGCGCAATGCTCATAATATGCCGCAACATTTTTATGTGCCTTATAAAGGGCACAAAGCGGAGGCCGATTTTAAAACATTTTGCGCAAAAGAGAATATTCTGATGAATAAAGATTTACATCAGATATACAAAAGAAATAAATAAGGGATTTTTTTTTAGATAATTTATTCAAATAGGTGAATTCGAAAATCACTTTGCAATAGCAGTATTGCGTTACAAAAAAATACAAACAAGATATTATTCAAAACAAGATGATTGAATTTAAAGATGCTTTGGCAGCGCTAAAAGCAAAACACGAGGAGTTGTTAAGTGAAAAAAACGTAGTTTTGGGTGACTACAATGGTATTTACGAGCGTTACAAACAGCCCATACTTACGGCTGCACATGCACCTTTGCATTGGCGCTACGATTTTAACCCCGAAACAAATCCGTTTCTGATGGAACGCATTGGCGTAAATGCCACGCTCAATTCGGGCGCAATAAAGTGGAATGGAAAATATCTACTTATGGTGCGTGTTGAGGGCAATGATCGCAAATCGTTTTTTGCCATTGCCGAAAGTCCGAATGGCATCGATAATTTCCGCTTTTGGGATGAGCCAGTAACGCTACCCGAAACCGAAAATCCGGATACCAATGTGTACGACATGCGCCTTACTGCACACGAAGATGGTTGGATTTATGGTGTTTTTTGCAGCGAACGCAAGGATCCCAACGCAGCGGCAGGCGACTTATCTTCGGCAGTAGCAGCGGCAGGCATTGTACGTACCAAAGATTTATTGACTTGGGAGCGATTGCCCGATTTAAAAACCAAAAGTCAGCAACGCAATGTGGTGCTACACCCCGAATTTGTTGATGGCAAATATGCACTTTATACCCGTCCGCAAGATGGCTTTATCGACACTGGCAGCGGCGGTGGAATAGGCTGGGCATTGGTCGACGATATAACATGTGCCGAGGTGAAGGAAGAACGAATTATCAACAAACGCTATTACCACACCATAAAAGAAGTAAAAAATGGCGAAGGGCCACACCCTATAAAAACAGACTTCGGTTGGTTGCATTTGGCTCACGGCGTTCGCAATTGTGCTGCGGGTTTGCGCTATGTGTTGTATCTTTACCTTACCGATTTGGAAGATCCTACAAAATTGATTGCCGAGCCAGCAGGGCATTTTATGGCACCCGAAGGCATCGAACGTGTAGGCGATGTGTCGAATGTGCTTTTTAGCAATGGTTGGATAGCCGACGATGATGGAAAAGTATTTATTTACTATGCTTCGAGCGATACGCGCATGCATGTAGCCACTTCTACTGTGAATCAATTGCTCGATTACGTGCTCAATACGCCTGCTGATGGTTATCGTTCGGCAACTTCGGTTGAAAGCATTAAGGCTTTGGTTGCGAAAAATAAAGAAATTAGTTATTGATTTCTATCATCCGACGATGTATAAATAGTATCGACAGATACTGTAACTATTTGTACGAAGTTTTTTTTTCAAAATATTTCTATGTGTGCTAATTTGTTTAGCAAGTATGTAATAAATTAACATCAACTTAAAAAGTGTTTATAGCCAAAGTTAAATACAGTCTCCTGCTTTCAGCAATGTTCATTGTGGTGAGTCTTCAGGCACGCGATACGCTTTCGCTTGCCGGAAGCTGGCATCTAAGACTTCACGAAGGAGCAACATCTGTGGTGAGCGCACCAGATTTTGTGTTTACCGACCATATTCAGTTGCCCGGAACACTCGATGAAGCGCAGAAAGGACGGAAAAGCGAAACGACCAATTCAACACATCACCTTCAAAGGCGATATTCGTATTATGGCAAAGCATCGTATTCGCGTGAGATAACAATTCCCGAAAGCTGGCAGGGGAAACTGATAAGTCTGAAAATGGAACGCACACGTCCCACAAAGGTATGGATTAATGGCGTTTCAGCAGGAGAAAATAAGCTTATTTCTGCGCCTCAGTTTTACGAACTGACGCAGTATTTAAAAGTAGGCAAAAACCGCATCTTCATTGAGGTGGATAACGGTCAGGAATGTGGTTTGCCACGCGAAATTGCATCGTCGCACATGTGGAGCGACGATACGCAAACCAACTGGAACGGTATTTTGGGCGAGATTAGTCTCACAGCCAGGAATAGTGTATATCTTAGAAAGATCAAAACCATTCCCGATGCAGTTCAGAAACAACTGAAAATTTGTGTCATAATAGAAAATTCGCTAAACGAAACAGCTGATTATCAAATTCAGAGTATTGTTTCTAATGGCAAAAAAAAGCTTTTGGTTCAAAAGCAAAATATGCGTGTTAAGCCAGGACAAAATACGCTTGAATTTGTGCTGCCTCTGACGAAAAAT
>CAZEVV010000047.1:0-16154 GCA_964515675.1 uncultured Paludibacter sp.
TGTTTATTTAACTGTTTGTGCAAACATATTGTTTCAAAGATATTGTTTTTTTGTCGAAATACAAAGGTTAAGTGCCAAATATTAAATACAATTTAAATAAATATGCATAAATAGGTGTTGCTGTTAGTTCTGCATCATTATAAAATGCCGGTTTTTTTATCATTCGATAATTTTGAACCGATATTTTTATTTACTATTTTTACAAAAAGTAATTGCTTTTTTTTGTTTGTTTGTTTGTTTGTTTGTTTGTGCAAAAAATATTATTGTACTAATTGTATTTTATGGCATCGAAATAATAATTCTAATGCTTGTTGCATGACAGTGTCAATCTATTTTTAGCATTTGTAACGAATATTTCTCATTTGCTTTATAAAGCGCTTTGTTTTCGCAGTTTTGTGCGCTTCTTCATGGTCGCTTTTTGTCAAACACATTGTTTTCATTCAATTACTTGTTAATTGATTTTATTAGAGTATTCAAAATAAGTTATTGTCCTTGTTATTCTCGCAAAACGATGCTATCTTTGCGACTTAATTAATAATGTATATGAGCAATCAAATAAAAATTGAAGATGTGTTGCTGAAAAACGCAATAGAAGAGGGCATGGATGAATTCTTGCAAGTGTTTGTCAATGCCTATCTCGAAGTTTTGGGCGGCAATTTGGATGCTTCAAAAATGCATCTGCTCAATGGGTCGCAACATACGCTTTTGGCATGGCATTTTTTTACGAGCGAAGTGCGTGATGGTGGTTTTGTGCAGCTTATTCAAAATGGTTTTGGCGCTTACATATTCGATAATCCTTTTGCAAAAGCATTGCGTCAGTTTGGTGCTCACGAATTGTCGAAGCTTGTTTACGATGCCAAAAAAATATACGATGCGAACAAAGTTGAGCTCGAACGCGACACAACCGACGAGGAATTTCATGCCATGTATGTCGATTTCGAGGTTTTCGATAACATCGAAGAGCGCTTTTTTGATATAGAAGAGCAACAAACTGCAATTATTACTGCCTATGTCGACGAGCATATCTACGACTTTGCTACAATAGTATAAGTGTTTATTTATAACGAAACAATAAAATCCAAACAATATTTTTAATTACCATGAGACTAATTATTCAACCCGATTATCAGGATGTATCGAAATGGGCTGCTTATTATGTGGCTTCAAAAATTAATCAGGCAAAGCCTACTGCCGAAAAACCTTTTGTGCTAGGATTGCCTACAGGGTCGTCGCCACTCGGAATGTATAAGCAACTTATCGAACTTTACAAGCAAGGTCGTGTGTCGTTCGAAAACGTTATTACTTTTAATATGGACGAGTATGTTGGCTTGCCCAAAGAGCATGAGCAAAGTTACAGCACTTTTATGTGGGATAACTTTTTCTCGCATATCGACATCAAAACCGAAAATGCAAATATCTTAAATGGCTGTGCCGATGATTTGTTGGGCGAATGTGAAGCTTACGAACAAAAAATTAAAGCTGTTGGTGGTATCGATTTGTTTTTAGGTGGTATTGGCCCCGACGGGCATATTGCTTTCAACGAGCCTGCATCGTCGTTGAGTTCGCGTACGCGTATCAAAACGCTTACTACTGATACTATTATTGCTAATTCGCGCTTTTTTGATAATGATGTTAATAAAGTGCCTAAAACTGCGCTTACTGTTGGTGTTGGTACTGTGCTCGATGCGCGCGAGGTGCTAATTATTGTAAACGGACATGGCAAAGCGCGTGCTTTACGTCATGCTGTCGAAGAGCCTATCAATCATATGTGGACAATCAGTGCTTTGCAATTGCACCAAAAGGGAATTATTGTGTGCGATTACGATGCTTGTGCCGAAATTAAAGTGGGTACGTATAAGTATTTTCTCGACATTGAGCAGGATTATTTGAATGCCGAAAACTTGTTGTAGGATTTGGGCATACAATTATAAATAACATCAAATTGTTGAATGCAAGTTCAATTAATTTGATTTTTATAATAAAGAAAAAGAGCGATGAGATATTAATTTATCCAGTCGCTCTTTTTTTGTGCTATAATGCAATTGTTTTTACTTCAATATAGTCGGGTACATATCCATCGTGCGATATCGCAAGTACCGTGTAATCTTTGTTTCTGAAAAAATAATCAATTGTTTTCGTCTTCAACTTTTTGTCGAGTGCCGAGCTTATTTCATCAAGAAAATAAATTTTTCGTTCAAGTAAAATTGCATTGATGATAGCAATTCTTTGTTTCTCGCCACCCGAAAGTGTCTCCAAGTTTTTTTCTAAAACATTCCTCTCGAGTTCGAAGTAAACCAATAATTCATTGAGCTTTTTCTGGTCGGTTTTTCGGTTTTTTTGTTTTGTGCTTATGGCAATGCTGCTGTCGAAAAGCTGCATAACATTGCCATTTCCAATATTTAGATTTTGCGGCACATAGGCAATTTCTTTTCGTATTTGCCAAATATTTTCCTCGTCATATTTTGTCGATCTGAAAAATATGCTTCCTGCATCGGGCTGTTCGAACCCTAACAGTAGCTTGAATAAAGTTGTTTTACCAATGCCCGAACGACCACTGATAATTATTTTATCGCCTTCCGAAATAATGTAGCTGAAATTTTGCAGCGTGTAATTCTCCGAAAAACTTTTGCTCACATTTTTAAGCTCTAACAAATTCATGCTTTTTTCTGATTTATGGATTGTTTTACTTTTCAATATATTTGAATAATGTATCAATGCTCAATAGCTTTCTAGTACCTCAGGCAGATTGTGAAAACTCGAATCTCAGAACACGAAACCACCCTCGTACCTCAGGTTTATCTCATGAAGAATGAGGGAGGAGGCAGGCACGAAACACAATCAACTAACTATTTAATACTTATTTCAATTTCAGCTTCTAACGCTTCTTGCCATTGCTTCAACGATTCAAAATAAGCTTCTGCATCAAATATCTTGTTGTTTTTCTCTTCAGCCCACAAGGCTGTGATATGAAATTTATGTGTTGTGTTTTTTATAGTTGGAAATAAAAAAAGATTGTTTGCGCCATCTACAACATGTTTTTGTTGCATTTTTTTTGGCATATACATGCCTAAACCTACAGTTTCGCGTTTGTATTTTACGGTGTCGGGTTGCGGAAAATGTGCGCCCCACGATCCTAAAAGTTGGTCGCTGTTAAAAAGTTTTCCTTTGCCAATTTGCTGTACACCGGTGGCAATGTTGGCAAGGTCGTTCGAAGTAATTACTTCTACTATTGCATCGCGGTTTTTAGCGTAAATGCTGTAACGCACTGTCATGTCAGTTTTTTTGTTTTCGTAATCCCAACCTTCAACCACGCTTTCAACTATTGTTCTTACATTGCCTGTTGTAATTATACGTTGTGTGCGTTTATCAAACTTATCGATATGTATGTTTTTTCTGCCGTCCCAGCCTTTCACAGCACCAGCACCTACCCAGCCCGAAACAAGTAAAATGTCGTCGCCATAACCTGCTGCAAGTTGCTCAGCTGTTGGGTACCAACCTGTTTGTGCAATTTCGAGTTGTGGTGTTTTTTTACCGTACAAGTCGATGGTGCTTTTGTTGTCGAAATAAATGCGGTAAGCCATCAGTTCCGATTCGAAAGCTACACCGTGATGGTGTAAGGCATTATACATGTCATTTTTTGTGCTGCTCGCTTCTTTTACTGCTACATGTGTGCCATCTTTTTGTTTTAATAATAAACTAGCATATGTGCCAGCTGCAAATCGGGCTCTTTTTTTTGTGGTTTTTATGCTAAGTTTTTTCAATTCGCCAGCTTTTATATCGATAATAAATGCCATTTCGTCGGGTATATTGTCAGCATCGAAATCGTCGAGCTGTGTGCTGATTTGTGTTTTTCCATCGAAAACTGCCAGCTGACTCCTTTTTTCGGGCTTAATTTTTTTTAGTTCGTCAAGTTTAATAACAATTGGCTTGTTTTTTAAATCGATTTTGCTTTTGTTCGTAATATTTATTGTGTGCGAAGCGCTTAATGTACAACTTGTAATAATAAATAGTGCGAAAAATAATCTTGTTTTCATTTTGTATGCGTTTGATAATTTAAATGTCAAAAATACATTTTTATCATAAATTAAATGATTTAACCCTTATTTTTTAATGTATTTTTTGCTTATATTTTTTTTAATGACGCAATTTCTATTCAAAAGTACTGTTATTGCATGCTTTTGCTTATTTTTGTACTAAAATAAAAATAGAATGATTGACAAAAGTACTTTATTTGAAGTTGGCGAGATAAATAAAACGCATGGTGTATCGGGTGAAATGTCATTTATCTCGAAGTTAGATACCGAAGATTTTATCGAACTCGACTGTTTCTTTATCGAACGCGATGGTATTGTTGTACCTTTTTATATCGAATCGATGCGACGCAAAACGGCATCGAGTGGACTAATAAAATTTGTTGGCATCAATAGTGATGATGAAGCGCGCGAATTTGTTGGCGCTGCTTTGTTTGTGCACGAAAGTTTTATTATCAACTCAAATGATGATGAGTTTTCGCTCGACTTCTTTATTGGCTTCAGCATTACCGATAGCGATGCAGGTTTCACTGGACTAATTGTTGACATCGACGAGTCGACGGATAATGCATTGTTTATTGTTGAGTCCAACGACGAAGAATTTTTAATTCCTGCAAGCGAAAGTTATATGCTCAATATCGATATGGAGCGCAAATGCATCGAATGTAGTTTGCCTTCGGGACTTTTAGGTTTATAGATGCAACTTTATTTTATCTGTTTTGTTCTATGTTAAATATCAATTTTTCAAACATAAATTCATTCAACTTATTTTATATGAGAAGCTTTTTATTGTTTATCACATTATTTATGCACTTTGCCTTAAATGCGCAACAACCAAGTAAAATCGATTTTTATAATGCTTACATAAAAGGTGATATGCGCGCATGGGCTCGAAATATTGAGGCTTTTGAACGTACTAAGCCTCAATCGGTTGATGCTAAATTGGAGCTCGTAAGTTACTATTATGCTCATATTGCCTTTTTACTTGGCACTAAAAAATACGACGAAGCTCAAAAATATATGAGCAAAGGCGAAACAATCATTGCCGAAGTGTTGAAATTGCAACCACGCAACGCTACTGCTTTGGCATTTAATGGCTCATTTATTGGTTTTCGTATTGGTATTAGTAAGTTTAAGGCCATATCGCTTGGTCCCGAAAGTAATCGAAGCATTGAACTAGCGCTCGAAATTGCTCCTAATAACATACAGGCAAATGCCGATAAAGCGAATGCGCTCTATCATACGCCGCGATTATTTGGTGGTAGCAAAACCGAATCGCTCAAATTGTATAGTAAGGCTGTACGACTTATTGAGCAAGCCAATATTACCGACCACAATTGGTTTTATTTAAATTTACTCACTTTGCAAGCTCAAAATCACGAAGCTTTAGGCCAAAATGCCGCTGCTAAGGCTGTTTATGAGAAAATATTGCGCTTCGAACCCAATTACTCATGGGTTCGAAATGAACTCCTCCCGGCTTTACTCAAAAAAATGTAATAAGTCAATAAATCTTGTTTTTTGTGATTAATGTTTAAATTTGCTTGGTAAAATATCGCACGCGATATAAAATGCATTACATTTGTATCGCAAACGATATAAATCAAAGATTAATAATTAATATATATATAGGATATGAGTGCAAAGTTTTATGAGTTTAGTGCTAAAACACTACAGGGGAAAGATTTAAGTATGGAAACATACAAAAACAAAGTTGTGGTTGTGGTTAATACAGCTAGTAAATGTGGTTTGACGCCTCAGTACGAAGGGTTAGAGGCATTGTATCGCGAGTACAAAGATCGTGGCTTGGTAATTTTGGGTTTTCCTTGCAATCAGTTTGCGGGGCAGGAGCCTGGTGGCGAAAAAGAGATTCAAGAGGGATGCTTAATCAATTATGGCGTGAGTTTTCCAATGTTTTCGAAAATCGATGTCAATGGCGAAAATGCGCATCCTATTTACAAATACCTTAAAAAAGAATTGAAAGGTTTTCCGGGCAGCGAAATTAAATGGAACTTCGGAAAATTTATGCTCGATAAAAATGGCAAACCTTACAAACGTTATTCGCCCACAACAAGCCCTGATAAATTGCGTGCAGATATTGAGAAATTGTTAGGGAAATGAGCTTGGAGTTTTGAGGCCTCCCAAATCCTTCAGCGTGTGTAAGAAGTTTTGAGCCTGCCTCCTCCCTCATACTTCATGAGGTAAACATGAGGTACGAGGGAGGTTGGGAGTGAAAACTGTTGATTTGAATTTTGTATAGTATTATTATACTCGCCGCAACGATTCAAAATGTTTGGCATTTAAACTTAAAGTAATTACTTTTGTTTTAATAATATAGAACAATATGGTGTACGAACAATTAAAATTAGAAAATCAGCTTTGCTTTCCGTTTTATGCAATTTCCAGGTTGATAACACGAGCATATCAGCCCGATTTGGATAGCTTGGGCATAACTTATCCTCAGTATTTGGTGCTTATGGTGTTGTGGGAAACCGATGGTATGACAGTGAACGCAGTGGCTGAAAAATTAATTTTAAATACAAATACCATTACTCCGTTGCTAAAACGTATGGAGGAAATGGGTTTTTTACAGCGTACTCCTTCCAATGCTGATAAGCGAAAAGTGATAGTTTCGCTTACGCCAAAGGGCGATGAGCTGAGGCACGAAGCGGCTACTATTCCGTTCAACTTGCTCAAACGACTAAATATGCAGCTCGATGAGAAAAACTTAGCCGAAACGGCTGAATTTAAATGCAAACTAAACGAAATGATTGCGCTTTTAAAGGCTTTGGACGCTGTCGATGAGTAATTGTTTTTTTTGCAATAGTTATAAATGTATCAATTAAATTTTTAAACAAAAAAATATGAAAGCAGTTAATTTGATTTTAATGTCTATTTTAATGTCATTAGTTGTTCAGGCTCAAGGCAATGGGTTTTATGCTCTTTCTGCTGAATCGTTGGAGGGCAAAACGGTTAAAATGAGCGAATACAAATCGAAAGTTGTACTTGTGGTAAATACTGCGAGCAAATGTGGACTTACTCCACAATACGAAGGTCTCGAAGCGCTTTACAAAAGCTACAAGGACAAAGGATTTGTGGTTTTAGGTTTTCCGTGCAATCAGTTTGGCAAACAAGAGCCTGGTACGGCCGAGGATATTGCTGCTTTTTGTGAAAAAAATTATGGTGTTACTTTTCCAATGTTCGATAAAATTGATGTAAACGGCGAAAATACACACCCAATTTTTGTTTTTCTAAAATCGCAACAAGAAGGCGACATTAAATGGAACTTTACAAAATTTTTATTGGATGCGCAGGGAAATGTTATTAAACGTTATGCACCTACTGTGAAGCCCGATAAAATAGCCGAAGATATTGCAGCTTTGCTTAAATAATTGCATGCTTTAATCTTCTATAAAGCAGTTTTTTAAATGCTGTTGTGTTAAAATCGAAAAAAAACACAAATTAATTTGGTTTTTAGCAATGATTAATCTATTTTTACGTTTTATTTGTTTTATCTTTTTTATTATAAAACCATTAAAATGTAATTCGTATGAGAAAAATTGCGTTAATTTTAATTGCTGCTATAGCTTTCATATTTGCAGCTTGTAAATCGGCCAGCACGCCCGAAGCAGTTGCCGAAAGTTTCTTAAAGGCTGTGTATACTGCCGATTTCGAGAAGGCTAAAACACTTTGCACCGATGAGTCGAAACAGGCCATCGACTTTGTTGCTGCTTTTGCGTCGCAAAGTGTCGATCAAATGAAAAAAGCTAAAGTTGGCTTCGAATTGATAAGTGCAACTATTGCCGAAGATGGAAATTCGGCTGTTGTTATGGCTAAACTAACGGGTACACTCGACTTGCAAAAAGAAGAGGTGGTCGACGAAAAAGAAGAAAAAGTTAATTTAGTAAAAGTCGACAATAAGTGGCTAGTAGATTACAAATTGAAATAATTTGGAAGTATTTTATTATTGTGAGTTTGTTCTTTTTGATGGCTTGTAATGCCAACAAAAGAGCAAACTCTTTTGTTGTCGACCAAAGCCTAATTGAGTCGGGAGATATTGTTTTTCGACGAAGCTTTGGCATTGTAAGCGACTTAATTGTTGCTCGATTGAATGACAGTGTTCCGCTTTCGCATTGTGGAATTGCTTATCGCGATAGCGCTGGTCAGTTATTTGTTATTCACACATTATCAAAAAAACTTTCGGTGGTTGATGGCATGCAAATTTGCAGTTTCGATGATTTTTTGCGCGATAGTCGACCACATTCAGTACGTGTTACTCGTTTTGTTTCTGATAGTGCTGATGTAATTGGCACAACAGCAGTTCATTATCTACATAAAGCCATTCCATTCGATGAGGATTTTAGCATGCGCGACACAACCAAATTTTTTTGCACGCAATTGCCCTTGCATATTATACAGGTCAAATTTCAAATTAATTTAGTTCGAAATAATATTAATACAATTCCTAAATTTAGCACTTTATTTCAAAAGCCTTATTTCGTTGAAATAGATGTTTATTAATAAGAAAATTGTGGTTTTACGTTTGTTTGTTTATGCTCAATTGTGGCTCGCAAGTTCCGAGGATACTATCTCATTAAAATAGTTTTTATTTGCTGACTCACCTTTTATACATGTATCAAATTGTTTTTTAAATATTCCTTATTTTATTCTATAGCCATAAAAAAAAAGGAGAGTAATGTTTTACTCTCCTTCAAAATTTGCTATTTCATTCTTTTTTTCAACGTTTTAATTTCGTTTGGCGTTGCTTTGCGTAAGCTTATTGCAACACCGCCACCAGCAGCAAGTGTCTGATTTAATTTCGTTTTATTGTTTACCAAAACTTTTTCAATTTTGTATGCCATCGGGTTCTTTTGCCAATGCGCATCTTTAGCATCGCCATAAATGTCGGCTACATACCAAGTTTTATCGTCCAAAAAGCTCATGTCAATCAGTGCATTACGTGAGTTTTCGTTTGTTATTGCTCCAACAAACCATTTGTCTGCATTTTTTTCGCGACGTGCTACTGTTATATATTCGCCTGGCTCAGCCTCCAAATACAACGATTCGTCCCAATCAACTGCTACGTCTTTTATAAACTGAAATGCATCCATGCGTTTTTCGTAATTCTCAGGCAAGTCGGCAGCCATTTGTAGCGGACTATACATTGTAACATATAGTGCCAATTGTTTTGCAAGTGTTGTATGCACTTGTCGTTCGTTGCCTGGTTCGTAATAATTCATTTTTATTTCAAAAATGCCTGGTGTATAATCCATTGGGCCACCCATAAGGCGGGTAAATGGCAGAATAGTTTCGTGCGCAGGTGGATTGCCTGCACTCCATGCGTTAAATTCGTTGCCTCGTGCCGATTCCCATGCAATCCAGTTAGGGTAGGTGCGGTGCTGACCCGTTGGACGAACTGCTTCGTGCGAATTTACCATTATGCGGTTGTCGGCAAATTTTTCGGCTACACGTTGATAATGGTTTACCATCCATTGTCCATCATGCGTTTCGCCTCGCGGTATAATCCAACCTACATAACCCGTTTTTACTGCATTGTAGCCATGTTCTTTCATTAGTTCAATAGCAGCATCAATGCGACGTTCGTAATTACTTACCGACGATGATGTTTCGTGGTGCATAATTAATTTTACGCCTTTCGATTTGGCGTATTCATTCAATGCTTTTATGTCGAAATTGGGATATGGTGTTACAAAATCAAAAACTTCTTCTTTCCAATTTCCAGCCCAGTCTTCCCAGCCTACATTCCAACCTTCAACCAAAACGCCCGGAAAACCATGTTCGGCAGCAAAATCGATGTATCGACGTACGTTTTTATTGCTCGCTCCATGCTGTGGAAGTGGTGTAAGTGCATTCCAATCGGTTGTGTTGAGTTTTATGTTGGGCTCGTGTGCATAGTTCCACGACATAGTGTTGGGCACATGCATTCCCCACCAAATTCCAATATATTTTTGTGGCTTAATAAAGCTTGTGTCCTCAATTTTGTTGGGTTCGTTCAAGTTAAGTATCATTTTCGATGCAAGCACATCGGTTGCTTTGTCGCTAACAATTACTGTGCGCCAAGGCGTGTTGTGTGGCGTTTGCATGTATACTTTTGTGCCAAATGCATCGGGCGCAAGCGCACTTGTTAGTATTAAATTTTCTTTGTCAATCATTAGGTGCATGGCCGAATAGTCGATCAGTGCTGCTTCAAAAATATTAATGTACAGTCCATCATCGCTTTTCATCATTAGCGGACTTTGCACTGCATCTTTATGAAAATAGCCGTGTGTGCCAATGCCTGTACCATCAACTTTTGATGCGTCAACATCTTTAATGCGTGTTTTTGTATAATAATATTCGTTGGTGTCGTAGTCGCCCGGAATCCAAAATGCAGTATGGTTGCCTGCCAATGCAAATTGCGTGCGCTCGTCGGCAATCTGAAAATAATTTAAGTTTGGCTGTTTCTCAAACTCATATCTAAAGCCAAGCCCATCGTCAAATAGCCTGAATCTGAGTTTGAAATGTCTGTTTTCTTTTTTTTGCTCTATAGTTACTAGCATCTCGTTATAGCGATTCGTAATTTCTTTTACTTCGCCCCAAACGGGTTCCCATTTTTCGTTTGTTTCGCTGTACTCAACATTTTTTACAGTAAATCCATCGAGCAACGATGTTGTTTTTTTTAGCTCAAGCCCTAAGAGCGAAGGCTTAATTACTGCCTTGTTTTTATAGTTTAAACTGTAAATGGCTTCTCCTTTTTTGTTTATTTCAAACTTAAGCTCCAATTGCTGGTTGGGCGATTTCAAAACCTGTCCAATCAATGATGTACTCATTATTAATAATGTTAATAAATAGCTGATTTTCTTCATTGTGATTTCATTTAATTTGGATTGATAAATTGTTTGTGTATTCAATTTGCAAATATATATTTTATTTTCAACCACACCATTTTATTTCTTAACGCATTGGTACTATATGTATGCAAACGTTTGTTGCAATAATTTCGGCGGCTAATATTTGTTGCCAATCTATATTCGATTTACCTGATTGCAATAGTTTCTTTTTCTCAATAAGTACTTTTAATAATGCTTTTTGCGATTTTTGTTGCTTTTTCAAGTTTCATTCTGATAAATAATATAACTGAAAATTTTGGTCGAAATAATAATTTTGCTCTACTACTCACAGTCATATTTCCTCCTATGATTTCTCCTTGAGACCAATCCAACGCTCAGTCGAATGCTATATCGAAAAAGTTTTTTTGGGGAAAGTATTTGGGGGATAGTATATAAAACCTCAATATTTTAGCCGAAAATAATTCGTGTAATTAATCTTTTTATAGAACTTTTTTTGTTCGATATTGTTATAATTTTGCATTTTCTCTGTGTGAATAATAATTCCCTAGTTGTATTTTTAGTTAAATAAGTTGTGTTATTGTTTATTTATATGAAATGTGTGTTTTGTTGCATTTTGTAAACTCTTGAATTGTAGTAGTTTTGGCTAAAATAATGTAAAATAGATTATTTAAAGTAATTTTAAAATTAAATTGATTGTCCATTCAATAATTTTTCCGAACTTTGCAGCGTATTTTTTAATAATTTAAAATATCAATTGATAAATCAATGACAAGTAATGACAAATGGCAAGGAAATTCCAATGCCGGCCGAGATGGTAAAAATGAAAAACGCGATGTTAAATCGATTCTGAAAGGCACACGTGGAACCGGGAGGTTCAATAATGCCGCACAAAACGAAGGTAATTCGTACGGTAAACCTGAATTTAAAAAACGTGATGACAGTCGACCTAACAATTTCGAAAGAAAACCTTATGGTAATCGCGATGTGAACAACAGTGATGAACGTTCTGCTTATGGCAATCGTTCAAATGGCGAACGCCCCGATTATGGCAATCGTCAGAGTAATTATGGCAATCGTCCTAGTTATAACAACGATCGTCCTTCATATGGCAATCGTCCAAGTTACAACAACGACCGCCCCTCTTATGGTGGACGACCTTCGTTCAATCGTAACGACAATTCGTCTTATGGTAATACCGACAATCAAGGTTCTTATGGTAATCGCCCTGCTTATGGCAACAAAAATGCCGAGGATGGTGGTGCTAAAAGAGTGCGCTTTACTACTCGTCGCGATGTGGCTAGCCGTAGCGAAAACCCCAATGGCGAAAAGTTAACTTTCCGCAAACCGGGTGAGGCGCCTGTTTCTTCTGGAAATTTTGTTGAAACGCGCTTCGATAACGATCGTAACGACACTCGATTCAGAAAACCTCGTGCTAAACAACAGGCCCAAGGCGGAAAAGGACAAAAAGGTGCTTACAATCCAAACAACAAGTACAGCAAAAAGAAACAATTCGAGTATCGCAATGCTTATGTCGATTTAAGTAAGCCTGTTCGCTTGAATAAATATCTTGCAAATGCTGGTATTTGTTCGCGTCGCGAGGCCGATGAGTTTATTGCAGCTGGTGTAATTTCGGTAAACGATGTTATTGTTACCGAATTGGGAAAAAGAGTTATGCATACCGATAAAGTTATGTTCCATAACCAACAAGTTAGGGTCGAGAAAAAAGTTTATATACTTTTAAATAAACCCAAAGATGTTGTAACTACTGTGGAAGATACGCATGCGCGCAGAACTGTGCTCGATGTTGTGAAAAACGCTTGTAGCGAACGTATTTATCCTGTTGGTCGCTTGGATCGTAACACAACTGGTGTAATTTTACTTACCAACGATGGCGATTTGGCTTCGCGCCTTACGCATCCTGGTCACGAGAAAAAGAAAATTTACCATGTTGCACTCGATAAGGATTTAACTGAAGAGGACTTTAAAAAAGTGCTCGAAGGTGTACAACTCGACGACGAAATGGTACGTGCCGATAATCTAAGTTTTGTAAAAGAAAACGATCTGAAACAGGTTGGTATCGAAATTCACTCAGGACAAAATCGTGTAGTACGTCGTATTTTCGATAGCTTAGGCTACAAAGTACTTCGTCTCGACCGTGTGTATTTTGCAGGTCTTACCAAAAAGAATTTACCACGTGGTAAATATCGTTTCCTTAACGAGCGTGAGGTGAATATGTTGATGATGGGAGCTTACGAGTAAATTTCGACACTTCTCATTTCAATGCATTTCGCACAAAAAAACATTTAAGCTTTTTTGCTTGTTATCAAGCAAAAAAGCTTTTGTTGTATTATCATTTTGTTATCTTTGTATTGAGTTTGATGCTTTGTTATGTAAAATTCATTTGATAATGTAGCAGCAGAGTCAATAGGGGGCAGCAAATTAATTTTGTTTGAATGTTTGTCGAAATTAAAACAAAATAGTAAACTTTGTTGTTTGTGAAATCGATGTTTTTTGTGATTTTAGCTTTTTTTTATTGGTGATTGTGATTTAATAAAATACACGCAAATGAAAATAGTAATAGCCGGCGGAACAGGTTTTTTAGGGAAAAATCTTTCACAGTATTTTAAAGCATTAGGGCACGATGTTATTGTAATTTCGCGCAGCAGTTCTCGTTTCAATTGGACAACTAATGCACTGCAAATGGCACTTGAAAATGCCGACGTGCTTGTGAATTTGGCTGGCCGAAGTGTAAATTGTAGGCATAACAAAAAAAACAAACAAGATATTCTACAGTCGCGTATTGCATCAACAAATTCATTGGCTGCCGTTTTGCAATTAATGGAGCAACCGCCCAAATTATGGATAAATGCTAGTGCCATTGCCATTTATCCTCATGCCTTCGATAAATTCTACGACGAATATTCAAATACTCCAACAACAAATTTTTTGTCGCATGTAGTGCAACAATGGGAAGATAGTTTTTTTAATTTCAAACATCCTGCAGTAAGGCAAATTGCATTGCGCACTGGGGTTGTGCTTGGTGCTAACGATGGTGCTTTTAAACCTCTTACTCTACTCACAAAGTTTGGATTGGGTGGTCGGGTAGCTTCTGGAAAGCAGCTTGTTAGTTGGATTCATATCCTCGATTATTGCCGTATGATGGAGTTTTTAATACAAAACAACAACATAAATGGAGTTGTAAATTGTGTTTCGCCGCAGCCACTTACAAACAACGACTTCATGTCAGCTTTTCGCAATGCAATGGGCGTTTCAATAGGACTTCCTGCACCTGCTTTTGCTGTAAAACTGGGTACTTATTTGTTAGGTGCCGAAGCTAGCTTGGTGCTCGATAGTATTGGCGTTTTACCTATCAAAATTCAGAATAGCGGATTTGTTTTCAATTTCCCACAAATACATCTTGCGTTGAAACAATTAATAAAAAAGTAATTCAGTACATTATGTATTTAATTTTAAAATGTGATGCCTGAAAATTACACATTGCAAAATTAACTTGCAATACCAAATTCGTATTTGGCTTTTTTATGGATAAGTCGTAGTTCAACAAATTTCTTTATAATATCACAATCGCAAATTCAATATGTCGAACAGAAAAATTAATTTTTTAAAAATAATTCGCAATTTCATCTTAGTTTTCTTTGCCACAAGTATTTTGTGGGTGCTTTTATTACGCTTTGTGCCAGTCTATTTCACTCCACTTATGGGCATACGGGCTGTCGAAGCAATGGTCGACGGACGAGCACACAACATACAAAAGCAATGGGTGCCTATGAGCGAAATATCGCAAAACATGGTCAATGCTGTTATTGCTTCCGAGGACAATCTTTTTATGCAGCACAGCGGTTTCTCGTTCGATGACATTAAAAAAGCTTCTAAAGAAAACAAAAAGGGAAGGCGTTTTCGTGGTGGAAGTACAATTTCGCAACAAACTGCCAAAAATGTTTTCCTTTGGCCTGCTCGTTCTTATTTTCGAAAAGCTATGGAGGCTTATTTCACAGTCCTTATCGAATTGTTGTGGAGCAAAGAGCGCATCATGGAAGTTTATCTAAATGTAATCGAAATGGGCGACGGTGTTTATGGCATCCAAGCCGCATCAATACATTATTTTAATAAGGATGCAAGTAAGTTAACACGTTCGCAAGCAGCTCTTGTTGCTGTGTGTTTGCCGTCGCCAAGGCGTTTCAACCCAGCAAAGCCATCTAGTTATATCAGTCGGCGCAAAAATGCAATCCTTAGTCTGATGCCCAAACTCGAAAGGGTCGATTTTCATAAAAACGAATAAAACAACTGTTAATTCATTCGATGTAGGCATATATTAATCAAAAAAAATGCTTAAACGCTACTCATTTAAATTGCATACAATCTTGTATTTAAACTGTAAATAATTAAAATATACATGACTATAAACACACAAAAAATTCAATATATCGATTGGGGTACCATCGAGTACAACAAAGCATGGGCCGAGCAGGAGTTGCTGTTTAATGCAACAATACAGCAAAAAGTGAATGGACTCGATACGCAAAATTATTTTGTCATTTGCGAACATCCGCATGTTTATACACTCGGAAAAAGTGGCGACGAACATAATCTTTTGCTCAATTACATACAGTTGCAAGCCAAAAATGCACAATTTGTACATAGCAATCGAGGCGGCGATATTACTTATCATGGACCAGGCCAAATTGTTGGATATCCAATTTTTAATCTCGAAGATTTCAAAATCGGGCTCAAACAATACATTCATACCATGGAGCAATGCATCATCGACGTGCTCGCTAGTTATGGCATTTCAAGCACACGCCTCGATGGTGCTACCGGCGTATGGCTCGATGTAAACACACCCAAAGCACGCAAAATTTGTGCTATCGGTGTACGAAGCTCTCGTTATGTTACAATGCATGGTTTCGCCCTCAATGTAAATACCGATTTAAGTTATTTTGCACACATCAATCCCTGTGGTTTTGTCGACAAAGGCGTCACCTCCATGCAAAAAGAACTCGGTGTCGAAGTCGACATCGAAGCCGTAAAAACTCAAATTATTGAACAATTTCGTCACAAATTCATTTAATCTCAAAGCAAAAGGCTTGCGGTAATCAACATCGCAAGCCTTTTTACATTTCCCCCAAAACCCAAAACCCAAAACTCTTACGCCCCCTTTAGGCGTTTACCTCATGACGTAAGGAGGGAGGGGCTGGGGGCTTTTGGGCGTGCCCCTCGGAATACTCGGGTCGGGCTTTCGGCACGGCATCCACAA
>CAZEVV010000048.1:0-16064 GCA_964515675.1 uncultured Paludibacter sp.
ACCATCGACTTTTACAAACGCTTTAAGCCCAATGCGCCCGAGAAACAACTTTTGAGCGTAGGACGTATTGCAACAGTTGTGATAGTAGTGTTGGGTATACTTTGGATACCAGTAATGAAATCGGTGGGCGATGTACTTTATACTTATTTGCAGGATGTGCAATCGGTGCTTGCGCCAGGTATTGCAGCTGCCTTTTTGTTGGGAGTTTTGTCGAAACGCATTACACCAGCAGCAGGTTTGTGGGGTTTAATTTCGGGCTTCGTTGTTGGGCTCACGCGTTTGGGCGCAAAAGTATTGTATTCCACCATGCCCGAGTTGGGCGATAGCTGGTTCAAATCATTGTTCTACGATACCAACTGGTTGTTTTTCAGTGGCGGAATGTTTATATTCAGTGCCATAGTAATGATTGTAGTGAGTAAATTTACCGTTCGAGCATCGGCCGAGCAAATACAAGGGCTTACATTTGGTTCGGTAACAGCCGAGCAAAAAGAGCTCACACGTGCCAGTTGGAACAAATGGGATGTCATTCATACAGTTATCATTCTATTATTCACAGTAGGTTTCTACATTTATTTCTGGTAATTATTGCTTAATTACATATGGTTTGGTTTGGCGCAAAGCCTGCAACTTCGGTGTGCAGGTTTTGCGTTTTTTTTGTGTTTGGATATTGTGAATTGCTTTGAGATAGTTTGTTATTTGTGTATTTGTATTTGTGAATAATCTTTAAATATTCAACTAAGTGTTGTTATGACAATAAACTTTGTGTACTTTTGACACGTTGTATTTGAAAATTTAATATTAATAAAAATCATTTGTATCATGAAAAAAATTATTACTTCTTTCTTTGTGTTGGCTGCAATGTTTATTCTTGTTCAGTCGGCTATGGCAATTACTTATACGGTAACTGTACCTGCTGGTACAAAGGCTTGTTATATTACAGGTGAAATGAATGGTTGGAGTCCATCGGCTACTCCACTTACAAAACTAAATGAAACTACATATACTGTAGATTTACCGAATGCTACTGAATCCATGAAATATCAGTATCTTAGTGGTCCGGATTGGAAATACATTGAGAAAACTGTAGATGGCGCTGCTGTAACTGATAGGACGTGGTCGGCAGCCGATGTGGTTGTAAATTGGGCGAGTGTATTTACACCTGATGAGCGTGAAGTTACAATTGAAGCTCTTGTACCCTTGGAAGTGAAAGTACTATATTTGGTTGGTAGTTTTAATGGTTGGAAAAGTCCGTCGGAGGATTTTAAGATGACTTTTGACTCGGAAACAGTGGATGGGAAAATTTTTACAATTAAAGTCTTTAGTGTTGATGCTATAAATATGGAATTTAAATTTGTTGCAGGTCCTGCGTGGTCGTACGAACAAGGTGATCCAACAACAAATTTTGTTTATGGCACAACACAGAATACAAAATCAGTTGTAGTTAATTCATTTAAATCATATTTCGACCCTGCAAAGACGGGTACAATTAATATTGTAGCCACAGTACCTGCAGGTACCGAAAATGTTTATATTCAAGGTGATTTTTTAGGATGGGATATGTCAAAAGCAATTGAAGGGGTAAAAAATCAAGATGGAACATTTAGTTTTAGCATTCCTATGGTAATGTCAATTATTTATCGTTTATACAATAAAGCCGATTGGGGTTATCCTGAATCCAACGAGGAAGGTGCTGAGAGGGCTACTCGAAGCGCTGCATTTCCTGCTGATGCCAATACGGCTGTAACTGTTGTAGGTTGGAAAAAAACGATTAGTGCTGTTTCAAATATTCAGCGTGCTGAAAACAAGATTTACGCAAGCAATCAAATGCTATTTGTTGAAAATGTGAAAGGGAATGTTCAAATTATTGATATTAGTGGACGTATTGTAGAAGCATCTAATATGACTGGGACTTTTGTTTCGACTAAATTAAACAAAGGCTTATACATTGTTAAGGTGGATGGCGCAACTAAGAAAATTACTGTTCAATAAGCAAAATTTATATTGCAATGAAAAGCTGTTCATTATTAAATATTGAACAGCTTTTTGTATGAAAACTCAAAGAATAAACATTATATTTGCAAAAAAAATAATTCAATTATATGACTGCTTTAGAAGTTGTTGGTTTTTCTGCCTCTGTTCTTTCGGTTCTAAACCAATTTCCACAGGCACTTAAGGTATATAAAACGAAAGATACAAACAGTATATCGTTGTTAATGTACTGTATAGTTGTAGTTTGTATAAGTTTGTGGCTAGTGTATGGAATTATGTTAATGGATGCACCACTAATGTTTGCAAATGCGCTTTCGTTAGTACCTATTGTATATATTTTTGTGATTAAACTACGCAATACAATAAAGGGTATCGATAAATTGTCAATTTAATTTGAGAATGCGAACAAAATTTTTAAGTTTTACATTCCAAAATCACAACGTTGCGTTTTGTTTTTCTCGTAAATGTCTCTGTTGAAGCTATAGTAGCGTGCAGGTTTGTGTGAAACTCCCTTTTGCGTTTCGCTCAATGGAATTAAATAATCCATTTTGTTGATTTTTCGACGGAAATTTCGTTTGTCGTATTCAGTGTTGAATATAACTTCATACACGTTTTGCATTTGTGTGAGGGTGAATTTTTCTGGCAATAGTTCAAATATTAATGGCTCGTGTATTAAATCATAGCGTAGCTTTATTAATGCTTCGTCAATAATGTCTTTGTGGTCGAACATTAAGTCGGTTATTGTATTTACATTTACCCAATTCGCAATTTCAATTAATTTTGAATTGTCAACTGAATTTACGTTCACCAGCGAGTAAAAGGCTACTGTAATTACTCTGTCGTCGATTAAGCGTGGTTTTACCCATTCGAAATCTTGAGGCCTACGTTTGAGGCGGTCGGGGTCGCTAAATACCATAAATTGCTTCATGAATATGTCCTCAAGGCCAGTTTGTTCTTTCAAAATTCGTGATGCCGTGTTATAGATATCTTCATCGCGATTAATATGATTTCCTGGCAGCTTCCATTCTTGAACAATTGTACCATTATGTGGAACAAACTCTTTACGTACAAGAACTGTTAATTCGCTTTCGAAAAAACCGAAGATGACACAGTCAACTGATATTGAAGGTAAAATTTTTGTTGATTGAATAGGAGCTGTAGGCATACCTTGTTTATTTTAATTATTTATGCAAAGATATATAAATATTGTTTGAATATATCACGTGAGTGTCAAATACACACTATAAAAAAATATAAATTGTAAAAAATATATAGCTTGCTCGTGTTATTGAGTAAGAATTTAAATACAAGCCATTTGTTGTTTTCGTTTTAATGCATATTTCGACTTTCAGAAAAAATAATTAGTATAACTTCAATTTTAAATAATACAAAAATGAAAATTAGAATTAAAAATTATTTCGTTATCGTTGCAGCTCTATTTGTTTTGAGTGCATGTAATCAGAGTCCTATCAGAATTGCTTGTGTGGGCGATAGTATTACCGAAGGGGCTGGTATAAAATTTCAGAATGTAAATGCTTATCCAGCATATCTCGATAGCCTGCTTGGAGATGATTATTGTGTGCTAAACTCGGGCAAAGGAGGTACTACACTACAAAGTGAAGGTGATTTCTCTTATTGGAATACAAAAGAATTTAGCAACATGTTTAATTTCGAGCCTGATATTGTAATTTTAAAGTTAGGTACAAATGATACGAAACCTCAGAATTGGAATGAGGAAAGATTTTCTGCAGATTATCAATTGCTGATTGATACAATTCTTACTATGAAAAATCGACCTGAAATTATTATATGTAAACCAGTGCCAGTTTTTGCTACGCGTTGGGGTATTAACGACTCAATTTTAGTTAATGGTGTTATCCCAACGATTGAAAAAATTGCATTAAAAAACAATTTAAAATTGATTGATTTAAATACTCCATTTAAAAATGACAATGACTTATTTCCTGATGACATTCACCCTAATGAGCATGGTACTTTGAAGATGGCTGAGATTATTGCAAATTTTATTCACAATGTAAAATAATTTTGCTTTTTTTTAATGCGCATGTAACTAGGTGTTTACGTGACGCCTGTTGTAAATATCGATACTTAGTGTAAATTTAACACAGAAATGTTTGTTACTTCTGTTTATTTGTTTTATATTTGCAAAATAAATCTTATTGTCATTCTGACACTTTATTTAAATATAATATTAAAACAAAATGAAAAAAGCACCTTACACAGTTTTTGTGTTACTTTTTATTCTTGCATTTTCCATATCATGTTCAGTGGAAAAGAGTGAAATTGATGTCCACGTTGACAAAATTATTTCACAAATGACACTTGAAGAGAAAGTTGGACAGATGGCACAAATTACACTCGACGTGATTGGTAATGGCGAAACACGTCATGAAAGCAAAGTACCTTTTGAAATTGATACTGCTCGTATACGTAAGGCTATTGTGGAGTACAATGTGGGTTCTATTTTGAATACCACAAATAATTACGCCATGCCGCCTGCTCAATGGAATGAAATTATTGCTTACATACAAAAAGTAGCCATGGAACAAACCAGAATGCAAATACCAATTATATATGGTATTGATGCCATACATGGAGCAACTTACACGGATGGGGCAATAATGTTTCCGCAACAGATATCGCTTGCAGCCACATTCAACCCCGTACATGCTTACAACATGGCTAGTGTAACAGCCTACGAGACAAGAGCCAGTAGTATTCATTGGAATTTTTCACCTGTACTCGATTTGGGTGCCGACCCACGCTTCTCGCGGCAATTTGAAGGTTTTGGCGAGGATCCATATTTGGTTAAAGTAATGGGTTTGGAAATGATTAAAGGTTATGAAGGTGTAACAGATAGTATTCATACAAAATACAAAGTTGCTTCGTGTCTGAAACACTTTCTTGGTTATTCGGTTCCTGTTTCGGGAAAAGACCGTACGCCAGCATATATACCCGAAAATGTATTGCGCGAATATCATCTTGAGCCATTTAGAGCTGCTATTGAGGCGGGAGCCGAATCGGTAATGATAAATTCGGGCATAATAAATGGGATTTCGGTACATGCAAGCTACGAATTACTTACTAAAATGCTAAAAGAAGAGCTTAACTTTGAAGGCGTTGTAGTAACCGATTGGATGGATATTATCAACCTTCACACACGCGATAAAATAGCCAAAGACGACAAAGAAGCTATAAAACTGGCTATTAATGCAGGAATCGACATGTCGATGGTTCCTTATGAATACGAAACATTTTGCGATAACTTGATAGCTCTGGTAAAAGAAGGTGAAGTAAAAGAATGCAGAATTGACGATGCTGTTCGCCGAATTCTGAAACTTAAATTGAAACTCAACCTTTGGGAACAGCCTGTTACAAAAATAAGCGATTATCCTGAATTTGGTTCAGAAAAATCGGCACGAATGGCTTACGACGCAGCTGCAGAATCTATTACTCTATTAAAAAACAACAATAATATATTGCCATTATCGAAAACCTCAAAAGTGCTTGTTACTGGCCCGAATGCTAATAGTATGCGTACGCTCAATGGTGGATGGAGTTATTCGTGGCAAGGTGAAAAAACAGAACGCTATACCGAGCATTTCAATACAATTCTAGAAGCAATTCAGAATGAAATTGGTGCAAATAATGTAAAATATGTTCCTGGTGTAAGTTATGTAAACGATGGAAAATACTTCGAAGATGTGGAAGATCAGTTTGCGAATGCCATTGCAGCTGCAAAAACAGTAGATGCCATAATTCTTTGTGTGGGCGAAAACACTTATACCGAAAAGCCTGGCGACTTGAATGATTTGACTCTAAATGCGAATCAGTTACGCCTTGCAAAAGAACTTGCTAAAACTGGTAAGCCTGTGATTTTGATTCTTAACCAAGGTCGTCCTCGTTCTATAAGTTCAATCGAGCCAGAAATGACGGCTGTAGTTCATACATATTTGCCCGGCAACTATGGGGGCGATGCATTAGCAGATATTTTATTTGGAGATGTAAATCCTTCAGGAAAATTGCCTTACACTTATCCTTCGTACCCTAATTCGATAGTGACATATTATCACAAACCATCCGAAGAACAAAAGCGCGCCGAAGGAGCTTATGTGTACGAATCGGATTACAATCCACAATATGAGTTTGGACACGGTCTAAGCTTCACTACTTTCGAATACAGCAATCTAAAAGTATCGAAAAGAGAATTTAACGAAGAGCAAACGCTAACAATAACAGTGGATGTGAGAAATACTGGAAAACGTAGTGGAAAAGAAGCGGTATTACTATATTCGAGCGACCTTTATGCTTCAATTACACCAGACGTGAAACGACTTCGCCGATTTAGTAAAATATCGCTCGAAGCTGGTGAGACAAAGACTGTGAGTTTTGAACTTACTCATAAAGATCTCGCTTTTGTAAATCAGCACAATAAATGGGTTACCGAGCCTGGCGATTTTGACCTCACAATTGGAGGTTTGACAGCTAAAGTTGCATTCAAATAAATAACCAGATAAATAATATCCGTTGAAACAAGCTACAGGAATTGTGTTTGCAAAGAAATATGATTCTTATGTGTTAGTAGGTTTCGAATACAAACAAAACAATTAAATACAAATGAAAATCACTCACGAAAAACAAAAAAGGACAGTTTTTTCTGTCGGCAGAATAAATCTGCTACGGTATGCGCTAATGTTGGCATTGGCACTACCGTTCAACTTGTTTGCGCAAAAAACCGTGATCAACGGTGTGGTGTCAGACAGTAGAAATGAGTCAATTATTGGTGCAAATGTACTGATAAAAGGAACAACTATAGGTACTATTACCGATTTCGATGGTAAGTTTAGCATCGATGCATCGCTAGGCGATGTGTTGGTGGTAAGTTATATTGGTATGAATTCGAAGGAAATAATTGTAGGTTCGGAAAAAAACATCAGGATTATATTAGAGGATGACACCAAAGCACTAGATGAAGTTGTAGTTATTGGTTATGGCTCGGTAAAAAAACGCGATGTGACTACTGCAATTACCACTGTCTCGACAAAAGATCTTGATCAGCGCCCCATAGTTTCTGCCGATCAGGCATTGCAAGGTAAAGCTGCAGGTGTATCGGTAATAAAACCGAATGGACTTCCGGGTGAAGGGATGGTAATACGTGTTCGTGGTACTACATCGATGAACTCGAGTAACGACCCACTGTACGTTGTGGATGGTGTTACACTTGATAATATTTCGTTCCTTTCGGCCAACGATATTGAAAGCATGCAGGTATTGAAAGATGCATCTTCGGCGGCTATTTATGGTTCGCGTGCTGCAAATGGCGTAATACTTATTACAACCAAAACAGGCAGTAAAGGAAATGGGAAAATATCGCTGAATGCTTACGCTGGGGTTACAAGCCTCACAAAACGCATTGAGTCGTTAAACGTAGCGCAATATCGTGAACTTCTCGAAGATATGGGATCGACCACAGCATTGCCAGCTACACTTAGCGACCGAACTGATTGGTACGACGAAACTTTTCAGAATGCATTGACACAAAACTACCAAGTGTCGATCTCGAACGCTACCGACAAATTAAATTATTACCTTTCGGCCGGATATACTGGTGAAGAAGGAATTATTAAAGTTGCTTATTTCGAACGTTTTAATTTCCGTTCCAATGTAGAAAATCAGATTCGTCCTTGGCTTAAAATAGGTGCGAATATTTCATATTCCGACTACAAAAGTAATGGTATTGTAAGTGGATTAGGAGCCAATCGTGCTGGAGTGGTACTTTCAGTTATTAATGCGCCTACATACGCGCCTATATGGGATGAAAACAACCCCGGACAGTATTATGATAATTTCTATGGTGTAAATATTACAACGCCGGTTGAAAATATGTCGCGTACTGCCGACAATAAAGCTATAAACAATCGTTTGATAAGTACTGGAAGTGCTGAAATCAGTTTTCTTCCGAATTTAAAATTACGTTCATCGGTAACACTCGACCGTTTATACAACAACTATACAAGTTTTCTCGATCCAGTAAAAACTGGGTATGGACGCACAATGGGTGGCGTTTCGAGCGACGACCGTTCGATTGGAACAGTAATGATTTACGACAATATTTTAAGTTTCAATCAGTCATATGGTAAGCATAGTGTCGACTTTATGGGTGGGACATCGGCTACTACATCAAACTACAACAAGTCATATGTAAGCTCACAATTTTTTCATGATGGCAGTATTAAAACAGTAAATGCAGGTAACAAAGTGTCGCAGGGAAGCGGCTCATTCGAATCGGCATGGGCCATTATGTCATACGTAGGACGTTTGGCTTACAATTACGACAGCAAATACCTAGCCACAGTAAATATGCGTGTAGATGGTTCGTCAAAATTGAACCCGAATCACCGCTGGGGATATTTTCCATCTGCGTCGGCAGCTTGGCGCATTTCGTCTGAAAACTTTATGAAAAACCTGACATGGATTGATGATTTGAAAATACGAGGTGGTTGGGGACAGACAGGTAACCAAGCTGGATTGAGCGATTATAGTTATTTGCAACGATTTGTAATTAGTCGTCAGAACTGGTGGGAAGATGGTAAAGCCCTTGCTGTGCCTGTAATTACAATGAATGAACTTCGTAATTCAGATTTAACTTGGGAAACAACAACACAAGCCAATTTCGGTATCGATTTAACAATTCTAAAAAATAGATTAACTGTCGCGCTTGATTATTATTCGAAATACACAACCGATATGTTAATGTATGTAACACTTCCTGCAGGTGCCTCAACGGCTTCAACTATTACTCGTAATGAAGGAGAAATGTCGAACAAAGGTTTTGAATTTAGTATTAATTCAAGAAATATCGACAAAAAAGATTTCAAGTGGAATACAGATTTCAATATTTCGACAAATAAAAATCGGTTAACAAAATTAGTACTTTCGCAAGTGTATTATGCTGCAAAAACTAGCGAGAATATTACTGAGTTTGTCGTGCGTAACGAGCCTGGTAGGTCACTAGGTGGTTTCTATGGATATTTTAGCGATGGCGTTGACCCTGAAACTGGAGAGTTGATGTATCGTGACTTAAATAATGATGGTTCGATTACATCTTCTGATAAGACATATATTGGAGACCCAAATCCGGACTTTACATTTGGTATGACAAATGTTTTTACATACAAAAACTTTAATTTGAGTATTTTGCTTCAAGGTTCGTACGGAAACGACATATACAATGCTTCGCGTATGGAAACAGAAGGGATGTATGATGCCAAAAACCAGTCAACTAGCGTGCTCGAACGTTGGCGTCGTCCAGGCATGATTACTTCAATTCCGAAAGCAGGTTACGACATGAAAGTCTCGTCGTATTACATTGAGGATGGTAGTTTTTTGAGAGTCAAAGATTTAACTTTGTCGTACAACGTGCCTAGTTCGAAAATGAAAAAGCTTGGTATTTCAAAACTACAGCCTTATATGACTGCTTCGAATTTAATTACATTCACAAAGTATTTAGGATTCGATCCAGAAGTAAATCAATGGGGAAATAGTGGAACTGTACAAGGGATTGATTGGGGAACATATCCACAAACGCGTACTTTTATTGTAGGGTTAAATGTTGAATTTTAAAAAAAAATACGAATCAGATGAAAACAAAATATATTTCAAAAATAGTTTTCGTAGGAGCATTGGCACTTATTACTGTTTCCTGCTCGCTCGACTACGATCCGATATCGGAGTATTCCGAAAAAACATACGGTCAAACTTCGAGCACCGACTCCATAAAATACAAAACAAGAGCCGAAATGTTCTCTCAATATCAATCACTTTATCAAAAATTAAAAAATCAGGAGCATTGGTACCTCGATTTAATAATGCTTAGCGAAACTCGTTCTGATAATTCCTATGCGGGAAGTACAGGTTCGCAAGTTATACCTGTTGAAAATAATTCGATTGACGGTGGAAATAGTGTAATTGGCCGTGATTGGGACAGATATTTGGCTGATGTGGCACAGGCGAATACTGTAATTGAAAACATCGACAAAGTGCCCGATGCAACGCTAACAGCAAGTGAACGTAAACAATGGAAAGCCGAAGCTAAAATATTTAGAGCGTTGGTTTGGTTCGATATGATTCGATTGTGGGGAAATATCCCAGTGGTAACGAAAGAGGGAACCGATATAACTGCCGAAAATATTGAGGAGGTTTATCCTTTGTATTATCCAAAACAAACCGAACCATCAGAGGCTTATGCACAAATAATAAAAGATTTGACCGAAGCTATTGTGGATGCCCCTGCTAATATTGCTAGTGATAAAACAAAACTTTCAAAGTCGGTTGCAAGAGCCCTTTTAGCTAAAGTGTATGCCGAAAAGCCTGCACGCGATTACACAAAAGTATTACAATATTGCAATGAAGTAATTGCTGATGGTTTTGTTCTTAATCCAAGCTATTCGGATATTTATGCTATGAATGCAGCTGGTACCGACTTGAAAAATAGATCGACAGCGGAGTCGATACTCGAAGTAAACTTCTTTACCGGTGGTGGTAACTGGGTAACTTGGATGTTTGGAAAAGATTTGCTCGACCCCGAAGCCAATTTCTCATGGGCAAAATGGGTAACCCCATCGCGTGACCTGATTGCTGCATTTGATGCTGAAAATGACCTGATACGCAAAAATGAATCGATTGTGTTTTATCAAGCTGGTTGGAGCAATTATTATCCTTCGAACAATTATCCATTTATGTTCAAAATGCGTTCGGCAGCTCATAGTATTATCAAAATGCGATTTGCTGATATTTTGCTTTTAAAGGCCGAAGCATTAGCTAATCTTGATGGGGCGGCCAATCTTGATGCTGCCGAATCCATTGTGAATCAGGTGAGAACACGTGTGTCGCTTCCTGCTTTATCTGCTTCTGCAAAAGCAACAAAAGAAAGTATGTTGAATGCCATATTGAAAGAACGACGTCTCGAACTTGCTTTTGAAGGTCAACGGTGGTTCGATTTAGTACGCTATGCAAAACTTGAAGAGGTAATGAATACGCTCAATTCGCGCGATAGTGGACGTTTGCCACTTCGCCGCACTTTCACCGAAACATCTTATTTATTTCCGATACCATCTACGGCAATCGACTTAAATACCAATTTAGTTCAAAATCCAGGTTATTAATTTATTTAACATTCAAAGTAATTACAAAATGAAAAACATATTTAAAATCACTATCATTGGATTGCTAGCAGTGTTATTGGCTTCGTGTCAGGAGGAAGAACTTCGTGTGCGCTTTCCGGCTTCGATGCCTGTGTTTAAAAGCACCGCTGTAAGTGAGACTGCCATTGTGTATGGCGATTCCATTTCACTCTCTGTTGTAGTATCCGATCCGCTTACGCCCCTATCAACACTAAGTATCAAAATAGTGGTTGGTGACGAAATTATTGCTACTGAGAAAATAAGAACTAAAGGTCAGGAAGCCATATATACGCAGAAATATTGGGTGCCATTTGTTGCACGTATGCCTCATGGAGCCGAAGTTGAAGTTCATCTAAGCGCTGAAAATGTGGAAGGCACAAAAAAAGATACAATCATTGTAAGTACCATTGCTTCGCGACCCGAAATTCCTTCAATATTTTTGGTTACGCCAACAGCAACCGTAGAAATGCAACTTACCGATGCTGCTAATCATATTTATACTGTGAATGGGCTAACATTTTCAAATGATATTACTTTCAGACTTGCAACAAAAGTAAATCGATTTAACAAGATTGATTGGGCAAATACTGAAAATCTTATTTTTGGGTCGGTGAATGGTGCTATTGGTTTGGTTGATGTAAGCATTAATGGATCTACAACTATTGTATCGGGTGATGTTATAAAGCTATCGGATCCAACATTGGTAGGCTTCAAAAAAATCACACTCGATTTGTTTAATTTCACAATAAAAGGCGAAGGTGATAAGTTAATGCCTGCTACAGCTATGAATATAAGTAGCTTTGGAACTGTACAATTAACATCTATCGACCACATGAATGTTGCGAAAAAAGAAAATTGGAAAAGTACTGTAATGTATTTGGGCGAAGGTACCGAAATGATCGTTACTGGACTGAGTGATGTGGCCAATTGTATGAATCCGACATTTTTTGAACCTACGGGTACAAACACGGTGAAATTTCTTGGCAAAACAGGAGTTTATACAGTTTACTTTTATCCTGGTTTGGAGTATGTGTTTGTTGAGCAGCCTAATGCTGTTTATCCTAATGCGTTATGGCTTGTTGGCGTGGGAGCAGGTCCTGCACGTACGCCAGGTGTGAAAACCAATTCGTGGAATTGGAACTCACCACTTGAATATCATTTTTGTCGTAAAGTTTCGGAAGGTGTTTTTGAAACGGTTTTCTATGCCGAACACGAAATTGAGCCAACAGCTGCCGAACCTTGGCGACTGACATTTGGAGTGAAATTTATGCACCAGCGCGGTTGGGGAGGCGAAGAAAGCTCGCAAAACTATCAGCTTCCAGTTAATGGTTATCTTTTCTCGCCTTCACCCAACGACAAAGGTAATTTTGCTGGCACACCTGCATTTAAAAATTTGCCTGGGATTTATCGTTTTGTCCTAGATATTAATAATAAAACTAGTACCTTTGAAAAAATTAAGTAGATAATCAATATTCATCCGATAGGCGTTTGCTTATCGGATGAATTATTATTCTCAATACTATGCAGCAAAAATATCTCCTCTTTTTCATTATAATATTTACTCTTTTCAATTCGTGTAAAGACCCAATAATATTAGATCCCGACACTGGACAGAATCCAACTGACTCAGTAGGTGACGTTAAAATATGGTTAACTACAGGAAACGAAGTGCATTTGCATGATAAACAACTTCCGATAAATTTTTCGCGCGACATTGGTAATTTCACCATAGTACTAGATACAACGACGACTTATCAAAGCATCGACGGTTTTGGAGCTGCGCTAACTGGCTCTTCGGCATATTTAATTAATCAACTTAACATGGTCGACAGAATGCCTTTGCTCGAGGATTTATTTGACCCTGAAAAAGGCATTGGTATAAACTATCTGCGAATTACTATTGGTTCTTCCGACTTTTCGATTGGCACATATAGTTATTGTGATCAGCCCGACATTAATCAGTTTGCGATACCCGAACGCGACCGCAATGATCTGATTCCGGTATTACGTCAGATACTGGCGATAAATCCGGAAATAAAAATTCTGGCAAGTCCCTGGAGTGCTCCGGCATGGATGAAAGCAAATAACAGCATGAACGGTGGCAGTTTAAAGGGTAAAGAGGTGTATAGTGATTTTGCCGAATACTTTGTAAAGTATGTAAAAGCTTTCGAAGCTGAAGGAATTCACATCGATGCCATTACCATTCAGAATGAGCCCATGCACGAAACATGCGGCTATCCTACCATGAAAATGCTTTGGCAGGAACAAAACGAAATTATCCGCGACTATCTCGGACCAAAATTCATAGCCAACAATATTACAACAAAAATCATTATCTGGGATCATAATTTCGATATGTCCTATTACCCAATGAATATTCTCAACGATCCGGTTACGCGGCAATTTGTAGCAGGAACAGGTTGGCATGGCTACGGTGGAAATGCTTCGGCCATTGACCTTTTGCAGGAAAAACATCCGGATAAGGATGTATATTTCACCGAGCAATCGGGCGGAGGTTGGAACACCGACACGCGCATGGGAAATATGTTCTGGTACATGAAAGAATTTCTAATGGCTTCGGTAAATCGCGGTTCGAAAAACTTTCTGATGTGGAATCTGGCGCTCAACGAAAAAAATGGCCCTACTACTACCACCGGCGGTTGTCAGAATTGCCGTGGTGTTGTAACTATAAAAATTGATGGGAAATATCAGCGAAACGAAGAATACTATTTACTCGGACATTTTGCAAAAACGGTTAGAGCGAATGCTTTACGTATCAAAAATAGTTCGACCAACTGGCCCGGTGGTTTCACCGTTTCGTCGTTTATGAATACCGATGGCAGTAAAGTGGTAGTCGTTCTTAACCGTAGTGGTGCCAAGCAGAAATACAGCATTCGCATTGCTAATCGAAAATTCACTTACGACCAGTATAACGAATCTGTTGTTACTTTTAAATTTTAATAAACACACAATTTTTTGAATACAAATAATATAAAAAATTATGCATCTCAAATCAATATTAATGGCTCTATCTTTAGGGTTGATGTCTTGTGGTAAATCCGATAAAGTACAGGTTTTAAGTTCATTTCCTGATACCGATAGTCTATTAGTCGAAAAAGAAATTCTTTTTGGCAAAGATCGTAAAAAGAGCACTGAGATAATAAGAATTTCGGCTGCTGACACCTGCCAAACTGTTCAAGGCGTGGGCGCTGCTCTTACGCACGCTTCGGCATGGGTATTTCATCACAATCTGACGCCTTCAAAACGTGACTCGGTTTTCAGAGAACTTTTCACACCTGCAGGTATTGGCATTAACTACACCCGTTTGGCTGTGGGAGCTTCCGATTTCTCGTTTAATTTCTTCAGCTATAGCGAAACCGAAGATTTAACACTCTCCAATTTCTCGATTGCTGAAGATCATAAAGATGTGATTCCTATGCTGAAAGAAATTCTGGCTATAAATCCAGGCATGCAAATAATGGCTACACCATGGAGCCCTCCGGCATGGATGAAAACAAACAAAAGTATGGTGGGCGGTAAACTTCGTCCCGATTGTTACGATGTATATGCCGATTATCTGATTAAATACATTCAGGCTTATAAGCAGGAAGGTATCGACATTCATACAATGACCGTGCAAAACGAACCGGAATATGGCACTGCAGCCTATCCTTGTATGGACATGACAGCCGAGGAGCAAAAAGTGTTTATCCGCGATCATTTTGGTCCGAAACTGAAAGCCTCGGGACTACAAACCAAAATTGTGCTTTTCGATCATAATTGCGACAATCCCGATTATCCCATAAGCATAATGAACGATGAAAAAGCTAAAGAATATGTCGACGGTTCGGGCTTTCATCTTTACAAAGGACATATTTCGGCTCTTTGTAAAGTAAAAGAAGCACACCCCGACCGCAATATTTACTTCACCGAGCAATCGGGTGGTGGATGGGCTCCAGATTTTGATCAGAATGTACGCTGGTATGTAGGCGAATTGTTTGTGGGTGCTATGAATTGCTGGAGCAAAAATGCCCTTTTGTGGAATCTTGCACTCGACGAAAATAACGGACCTAAGAATTTTGGTTGTCAGGATTGCTATGGCGTTGTGGAAATCAACAAATTGGGTGACATTAAAAAACATGCTGAATATTATGCTATTGCGCATTTTGGAAGATATATACAACCCAATGCGAAACGACTTATTTCAAACGGAGATGCTGTAAAGGGAGCCGCATTTTTAAATCCAGATGGCACAATGGTTTATATGGGCGTATATTACGGTTCGGAGCCAAAAGAGGTATTGATTCAGACCGATAAAAAGTTGTTCAGCTACATTTTCAAACCTGGCGAAGTTGTAACATTTAAATGGAAAGAATAGATATTATTAAGATTCAGACTTATATAAAAATTTTAATTTGAAATACTTCAAAATTGAGATTCCTCAGCTATGAAATATCGCTTCTTTTGATTTCTTATTCGGAATAACATTGCATAATTTTGTAATAACGTGAAGGGTATGATACTGTCATTCCGAAGTGTCGCGAGGACTCTCAACTATTAATATGTAAAACTGAAGTAAATGTTAAATAGCTATTTTAGTGTTTGGTTTGAATATTTGTTGTGTAGTCTATTGAAAGTCAATAGTATATGATTTGAAGACTGGGAATAATAAAAGAGCTAGATTTGTGCTTGATGTTCAAATATAGCTCTTTTATTTTCTTGTTACATAAAAACTCTGACATCCTCGATAAATTTCAATACATTAGTTTTTTCTTCACCACGCCCCCCCAAAAAAAACATTTATCCTCTGTTTTTTTCGCCGTATTCTTTGTGCGAGATGCCGTGGAAATCGCGGAAGGTGCTTGAAAAGTG
>CAZEVV010000049.1:0-16059 GCA_964515675.1 uncultured Paludibacter sp.
GTAATTGCTATAAAAACTAAGTTTGTGGGCATCGAGTTCTTTCAACAAAACTACGCGAGCATGCACTTGCGAGCGTTTGTCGACGGTGGATAAAGTCATAGCAGTTGGCTCTGGCTCTTCGCTTTCAATGGCCTCTTGTAACCAATGTTTTAGCAAATCAAGAGGATTGTCGGGTATGTTAAGCTCCTTTAATACAGCCTTATTATATTGTTTTCGTATATCTTGAAACATATTTTGAGTGATATTAATAATAGATGAATTTGAAAAGTTAAACAAATTATAAGTTATTATTGTTCAGGTGCAAGCGTTTGATTTTCATTGTTTCAATAAATATCCATATTTGAAATGTTTTGTGAAAACAAAATCGTAAATTTGCGTCTCAAAATTATTAATTTACAAAACATTTATTGTGTGCCATGAATAAAATTAAAAAGTTATTGTTCGAAATAAAGTCATTTGCAATTCAGGATTTTCATTTGACGAGCTATATTTATGCTGCAATAATGATTGTTTTAATTACATTCGGGAATTATTATTTCGATTTTTATAAAAATGTGCTCCGTCAAAGCTATTTCGATGGTCATTCGATAGCAACAATGACCTTATTCTATTTGGCTATTTACTTTTTGTTTGCTCTTCCTCAACTTATTTTACGAAAGAATTTTGTAGGGCTAAAATCTTTCGAGTTTTGGTTTAAAGCATTTTTTGTTGTGGGTTTGTATGCTGTGGCTATTGGCTTTTATAGCTATCGTAGCCTCGAATTTAGTAATTTGTTCGACAACGAAAGAAATTATATTTTCCGTATAATAGCACAACTTAAAGGTTTTGCAGTGTATTTTGTACCATTTGTTTTATTAAGATATTTGTATGATAAAAATGTAAATGGGGTGTATGGTTTAACCAAAAATGCAAAGGGTGTGAGTGGATATTTGTATTTATATGCAATATTTGCACCATTTTTAATATTGGCAAGCTTTACGCCCGATTTCACTTCAGCATATCCACAGTTCGACCCCACTAGATACCATGCCGCATTTGGTATGCCAACGTGGCTTTATACTACAATTTTTGAATTGGCTTATGCGGTCGATTTTATTATGACTGAACTTGTTTTCAGAGGGCTATTGGTAATTGGAATGATGCGGGTGTTGGGTAAGGATGCAATTTTGCCAATGGTGGGGCTTTATGTGGCTATACATTTTGGCAAACCTTTAACCGAAACCATATCTTCGGCTTTTGGTGGTTATATTTTAGGCGCATTGGCTTTTCGTACACAGAATATTTGGGGTGGCGTGCTTATTCATATACTTGTTGCGCTCACTATGGAAATTATGGGCTTCGTTCAATTGTAAACATTTTCAGAAAGTGCCATTATTATCAATGCTAACAAAAAGTATTTTGTAGTCAATGCTTTCATAATGAAATACTATTTTCAAAAAATGACTTTTCAATTTTTAAACTTTTGCCCACAATTTCCACAATTGTTTCAGCGAAGTTGAATTTTTTAATGTTCAACCCAAATCAAAGCATCGATATCAAAACCCATTGATTTTGCTTTTTTCAAATATTCCAATTTAATTTGGTCGGGAATTGTTGTTGTGCGCGAAAGTAACCATAAGTACGAGAGCGAATTACTTACAATAAGTGCATACTGATATTCGTCGTCGAGTGCTACAATATTGTATGCACCATAAAATGGTCCAAAAAACGACACTTTTAATCGACCTTCATTTTTTGCTCCGGCAAATTTTGCTCGTCCAATCGATTCGCTCCAACTGTTTTTACTTGCCGAAAAACCTCGGTTTTGTACTCTGATTGTGCCGTTTTCGTTAAAACTATAGGTGGCTGTTACTTTCGAAAGTCCACGCTCGAAACGATGATCTAGTCGTGCAACTTCGTACCATGTGCCCAAATATCGATCGACATCAAAATTGTTTATTACAGTTGCTCCCTGAGGTGCACTTGCACATGCGGTGATGCCTATTAAACTTAAAATGCTGATGAATAGTTGTTTCATAATATCGTTTTTTTTATTGTTGATGATTTATTGTTTAACACATTAGGGCAATACAAAGTTTAAAACCCTTGAATATTGTTCATTGTTTTGTTGAACAGCATTCAAGGGTAATATAATGTTTTACAAACTCAAATTTCTACTTGAATTTGTTAAGTTGACTCGTTTTCTTATAAGGTGGTTATGAGCGTACTTGGCCTTCGCCACTAATAATCCATTTGTACGAGCACAACTCCTCCAATGCCATTGGGCCACGAGCATGTAACTTTTGTGTACTAATGCCAATTTCGGCGCCTAAGCCAAATTGAGCACCATCAGTAAATGCTGTCGATACATTGCTATAAACACATGCTGCATCAACCATTTTCTCAAAATATTCAATATTTTTGGCGTTTTCCGAAATTATACACTCGCTATGTTTTGAGCTGTACAAACTTATATGATCGATGGCTTCATGTATGTCGTCCACTATTTTTACCGACATTTTATAACCTAAAAACTCGGTGCCCCAACTTTCGTTAGTTGCAGGGAGTAATAGCTCGGATTTATATGTTTTCTGCAATGTTTCATAAGCTCTGGGGTCGGCATATATCAAAACATTTTTTTCTTGCAGCTGTTCGCAAAGTTCGTATAAATCGGCTATACGTTTACTATTTACTACAAGGCAATCGAGTGCATTACAAACACTTACACGTCGAGTTTTAGCGTTGTAAACAATCGATTTTCCTTTGTTTATATCACCATATTCATCAAAATAGCTATGGCAAATGCCTGCGCCTGTTTCAATTACGGGTATTCGTGAATTTTCGCGCACAAAATCAATAAGTCCCTTACCTCCTCGTGGTATTATAACATCGACATAGGCAGTGGCGTTGAGCAGTTCTTGCGTAGCTTCGCGGCCAGCAGGCAACAGTGTGACAATATTTTTGTTATAACCCATACTTTCGAGTACTGATTGAATAATCGAAACAATTGCTGTATTCGAATGATGTGCATCGGTACCTCCTTTAAGTACGCACGCATTTCCCGATTTTAAACACAACGAGAATACATCGAAACTTACATTTGGTCGGGCTTCGTAAACAACACCTACTACGCCAAATGCAACCGATTTTTTGACTATTTTCATGCCATTAGGTCGAACATTTTCCGACAATATTTTTCCTAATGGCGATGCCAATGAGGCTACATTGCGTATGTCGGATGCAATAGCAAAAATTCGTTCTTTGTTGAGTAAAAGCCTATCGTACATAGGATTGCTTTTATCCATTTTTTCCAGATCGAGTGCGTTTTGTTCAACAATATATGTGTGTTTCGCTTCAGCCTCTTGTGCAATGGCTTGCAATATATTATTTATGTCGCTATCTGTGAGTAGATTAATGCTACGGGAAGCTTTTACCGCTTCTTCGGCCCAAATAATTTTATTCATCATATTTTTTATTGATAATTATATCCATATTTCCGTTTCTCATCATCTTTTGTAAAATGATTTATGTCAAACAATTTCACCGCTGCCCATGCATATATGTGCATCGGCATCGTATATTACTCCAAACTGACCAGGTGCAATACCTTGTAATTTCTCTTCCGACTCAACCATATAGCCTTTGGCAGTTTTAAAAATCTTTCCTTTCGAAAACTCGGGAGTATGTCGTATTTTAAAGCGAATGTCCATACCATTCGTCATGTCTCCCCATATATTTTTACTTATAAAGTGCAATTCGTTCATTCCGAATTTGTAACCATACTGCGCCTCGGCATCGAAGCCTTTGCTAGCCCATACAATATTGGCTTCAATGTCCTTTTTTATTACATACCACGGTCCGCCCGAAAGCCCTAAACCCTTGCGTTGACCCACTGTGTGGAACCAGTAACCCTTATGTTTTCCAATTACTTTGCCAGTTTCAAGTTCTACAATCGGACCCTCTTTCTCGCCTAAATATCTGCGAATAAAATCGTTGTAGTTTACTTTGCCGAGAAAACATATACCTTGACTGTCTTGCCGTTTTGCACTCGGAAGTTTTGCCGCTTCTGCAATTTCACGTATCTCATTTTTCATGTAAATACCCGTAGGAAACATCAATTTCGATACTTGTAATGAGTCAATTTGTGCCAAAAAATCAGTTTGGTCTTTCACAGGGTCTTTGGCTGTACATAAAAAGGTGTCACCAGCAATTTCGGTTGTCGATGCATAATGCCCTGTGGCTGTTTTATCAAAAAATTTTCCTACTCTTTGTTCGAAAACGCCAAATTTTATCAACTTATTACACATTACATCTGGGTTAGGCGTAAGGCCTTGTTTTACTTTTTTAATGGTATAGTCTACCACATTCTCCCAATAATCATTATGTAAGTCAATTATTTCAAGTTTTAAACCATATTTACGTGCAATGAGCGATGCCATTTCAATGTCTTCTTCCGAGCTGCAATGCAGCAACTCGTCATCGTCCATGCCAATTTTTATGTAAAATAAACTTGGATTGTAACCTTGTTCTTTGAGTAAATGTACAACAACCGAACTGTCGACACCTCCCGATAATAATGCAGCTATATTCATTTTTTTAATATTGCAATTTTTCTTTTAAAAAAAAGAGAATGTGATTTGAAATCGAAATTTTGTTCGAAAAAATCTTTTTCTCAAATATTTAACTAAATTGTCCTTGAAGTATGTTCGTGTGTTTTACATGAAATCATCAAGGTCAATGTGCACGATATGGCAAATTCGCAGCATTTATTTGAGTAAATGAGTCGTTTGCGCTAAGTGCATGATTGGCTTTTATTTTCAGACACTAAATATAATACTCCGTCATATCTACAATGCCATGCCTGATGGCATATTTAGTGGCTTCGTGAATATTATTGACTTCAATTTTTCGGAATATATTTTTTCTATGAGTCATCACAGTGTGCGTACTTACATGTCGTTTCCCGGCAATTTCCTTGGTCGTTTTTCCATTAGCAATATCTTTTAGTATTTCTACTTCGGTAATTGTAAGCACCGATGATGGTGAGTTTTTTTCCGTCTTCTTAAAATTACTGATGAGCATATTCGCAATCGGACTGCTAATATAGCGATTACCAGTGAATATTGAACGTAATGTTGTTAGCATTTCAGTTTCGTTGTCGTGTTTCGTGAGTATGCTAATTTTTATCGTTCCCATTAAAACCTGACGCATAAATTCATCGCTCAAATCATCAGCGGCTATCAACCATTGCGTCGATTTATATTTTTCTTCAAGAATTATTAATTCATTAACTTGTTCAAAATCGAACATTGTATAATCAATTATAACAATATCAATAAGTTGTTGATGCAGCATATGCAACAACTCTTTTTTGTTGCGAACTCTTATAACTTGATGGTCGGAATTGATGCTTTTGAGCAAATACAACCAACCGCTGTATGTTAAATCTTGATTGTCGGCAATAACAATTTGTTTCATTGTGTAAATAATTGATTTTTTTATCAAATAGAATCTGTCGTCTGGCTGACTTACTTGTACATCCAGCAGCTAACGAGAATTTTGTTGTGAACGTTTTTAATGTATAATAATCTTGTAATGTCTTGTCGAGACATTACGAACGATTTTTACATTCGATTGCAAAGTTACAAAAAAAACTCGTTTATTGTTGTCGATAACAGTTGATTACTGTTTAATGTTGCACGATAGGCTCAAAAAACTGAAAATTCTGAACGCAAATAAATGTAGGGAAGTCGTGAAAGTTTTTATCGAAGTAGAGTAGGGCATAGCAACCTAATTCAATGGCATCGGTACTAAGTATGTTTTTTCGGTGACCTTTGGATTGCATCCAGCCTTTCACAACATTTTCGGCAAAACTTAAATAACTATGTGGCTCAATAAATTTGGGATTGCTGGCCTGGTAGCTGTAAAGTCTGTGTCCATGTATATATATCTTTTTACCCGAAATGTATTGCATTCCAAAAACTCTTGCAATATTTTCAGCTATATATGGGTTCGAGATATTGTTTTTGGTAGCACGTTGGTCAGGCGTTCTTTTATCGGGCTCAAATTTGTTGATATGGTCCATAAAGTTAAAACTAAGCATCGACTCAGCATGCATTTTTGCTGAATTTTCGAGTGCGATATTATGTTTTAAAGCTTGTAATTTATTTGCTACACGTTGTTCGTTAGTTACAAAAAATATGGCTATGTTAAGTAAATTATTATCGGGGTTTTCGAAATCAATTTTTTGATTGAACTCCTTTGCTTTTCTAAAATTATTTTGATTGTATTTTAATGTATTGGCACTAGCTATAAAAACAAAACAGGAGAAAAGCCCTGTTATTGTTAAAGCCCATCTCCTGTTTATAAGTTTCATTATAATCGATTTTAATATTCCCAAAGGTCAATCTCGAAATTAAGTAATTCCGATTCGATACGTTTTTGCTCGCGACGAATACTAGGTGCATCGGCATATTGTTGTAACAACATTCTATCAAACATATTGCCATCGCCCAATATATAACTTGAATACAAACGTTGAGTGAAGAACTCATCGTAAGTTAATCTTTCGGTTTCGTTACCATTAGGGATGATGTATTGCTTTGCCAATGCTGGACGAAGTTCATCGAAAAGATACCACACATTTACCGAGTTGATTAAGAATAACCAAATATTATTACAACATGTTTCAAGTTTTTCGCCTGGTGCTAATCCTTGTAGTTTTTGAACATTTAACTCGTTGGTAATAAGCACTGGAGCTATACCAATAATTTTTGAATACATGCGTGAGTAATGTCTGTTAAAAAACACTATCTCTTGAATAATGAATTTTCTTTGCGACTCAGTATATTTTCCAATAGCCTGTTCATCAATTTCGAATCCATTTGTGATAGGATCTTTTTTTAATGCAGGATAACGCATAATCCTATTGTTTGTAGGGTCATATTCGTTATCTACATAAACTCCTTCTGCAATTTTATCCAATGTCAAAGGAGCCGAATACACAGGTTGTATATTATTGTCCTTTTTGCCATAGCCTTTCACTCTTCCGCTTACAGTTTCATCCAATATTATGCGAAATAAATTTTTGTATTTTTCGTTGGGTAATATCGGGAAATATAACTGATTGTTTTGTCGTTCGCGCAAATCGATTACTCGGTACACGATACGCGACCAAACAATGTCGTCGGCTCTATGATAGGTCGTTGCAATGGTATCTGCCAAAGCATTCATTTGCCTAGTTTGTATAGCAATTGTACCATCTTTGTTGAAAAATGGCATTGGCTTTTCATTGTCAGAGCTAGCATTTTGTGCTGTTGCAACAAAACTACTCGCGGCCAAAACCATACCGAGAATTAATCCTTTTTTTATCATACCGTTTATGTATTAAAAAATTCCTTATAATCTAACAACTATCGAACCAAGTTCACGTTCAACGCCATCGGGTCCTACTGCTTTAATCTCAGTGAGAATAAGGTTGCGACCACGTGATAAGCGATTAAGAAATGCTTGATCGAATTTATTTCCATTTACTTGTTGTACACCAATACCATCTGCTAACATTCTGAATGATGTTAAACGGAAGTTTGCTTTGATAAGTTCGTCTTTGCCATAAGTAGCAACCATTGTTGCATTTCTTAGCTCGTCGAGCTGCATCAAACCACCTTTGCTGTATTTGTTATCAGATGTTACAATAAATGCTTGTGGGTCGGGGAGTTGTTTTACCCTATATTCTTGTGCACCCATCGACATTTCTTTTCCATCAACTTTAGCAAATACTAAAATACGTATCTCGCCATCTCTTGTTGGATTGATAATATATTTTCCGCCACCACTCGATTTCACGTTGCCACCTTCGGCACGTACACTTACGTTCTCGTTGGCTACACCTGGCACCGAAATGCTAAATCTGTTGTCAACACCACGATAAACAACATTTAAATCTTCGTTAGATATTGTTGCTGTAGGATCACCTACTGTATAATCGCTAGTAAAAGGATACGATTGTGTTTCTCCTTCGTTATTCAATATTTCTATTCTACCGCTGAACTTATATTCCCCAGATTTTGACGTTTGCACAGTATACAAACCATCATCGCCAATTTTAGCTCCATTTATAAAGAAACTTGGACGTTTTGTTGAGTCGGTTGCCGATAGTACAATTCTTGCCGAATATCTATCACCACGAATTACGTGACGTGAGTTAGGTACTACTAATGCTTCAATTTTGTTTACCCTAAAATCAGATGCATCTGTTCTACTTTTCAAAAACTCTACTATGTCGGCTTCGGCAGCTCTTACTTCACTTTGATATTTTGTAAGTACAGCTGCTACTGCTGATAGCGGCATTGATTCGAATATTGAGGCCGACCACGTTTTTTCAGGTGGGTTCGAAGTATCTAATATTGTTTTGTACAATTCTTGTTTTCTCGGACTACCTTCGGCAAGCGTCAATAAAATATTTTTAAAACTTTCGATATTGTTTTTTAAAATCTTATCGTTTCCTTGAAGAATTGCATATTGTCCAGCAGCATCTAAGTTACTTTGTGCCAATATCACTTTACCCTCTGGGTCAGTTTTATCTTTATCGGCCAAACGTATCATTTCTACTTTAAATGTTTGTATGTAATCAAATAATTTGTCAGCTTCACTACGTACAACTTTTGCTTTGTCCAACCATTCTTTTACCTTTTGAGGGTTTTTATTGTATTGATATTCAAACTCTTCGTATAGAAGTTTGTTTTTGAAGTTTGCACTTTCTATTGTTGTATGCAAGCTATTATCGACCATCGTGAACCCGTTCAAAACCTCGCTCGATACATTTAGCGCCAACATTGCTGTAAGCACCAAATACATCATCCCAATCATTTTTTGCCTGGGGGTTTCCGGACAGTTTTTTGCTCCACCCATTTTACTAGTCTTTTAGTTTGTTAATTTAACGCATTCAACATATTGCCATAAATATTATTCAAGTCGGCAACTTGTTGTGATAATTTTGCTGTTGATTGTTGATAGCTTTCAGTACTTTTAGCTGCTTCGCTCGTTGCTGATTTAATCTTATTTACTTCATTCAAAACTTTTTCAATTTCGGCATTTACATTGCTTACATTTTCAGTTTGTTTTGTTAGGCCTTCGTTCTGACTTTGAATATTCTTAATTTGAATTTCGTAAATCGTATTGATTGAACTTAAGTTCTTATTAATATTATCAACACGTTCGGCATAGTTACGTGTGCCCTTTTCAACTTGCTCCATACCTTCGCTAATGCCATCGTATGAGTTGTTCAAGTTTTTAGAAGCTGCATTTAGTGCTTCTTGTATTTCGGCAAAACGTGCTGTTGCAACTGCAGCACTATCTATGTTTTTCAAGAATTTTTCAGAAATTCCAGTAATTTTAGAAAGTTCACCCAATTGCGATGCCGTTTCGTTTAAATTTTTAATGCTTTCTGATAAAGATTTTAGTTGCTGCTCATCTATACTACCTGAATAATCAATTTTTGGAAGTATAACTTCTTGTTGTGCTTTCACTGCTGTAGCTGCACTCGGTGCAATGGCTTGACCACCAATGCCTGAGTTTAATATGCCTGCATTATCATCAAAATTAAAAACTTTTTCCCAGTGGTATTCTTTGTGAGGTTTATCAAAAACTCCTAAGGCAAAAAGCAATGCCTCAACACCCATACCAATACCAAGCATTAAACCTGCATTTGGAAGGTGAAGAATTTTAAACATGGCACCAATAATTACAAGAGCAGCACCTAAACTGTAAGCAACGCCTACCAGACGTTTTATTTTTGGTGAGTTCCACCACAAGTCGAATTTTGATTGATTTTCTGACATATCTTTAATTGTTTTATAGCTTAATTTTTCTGATAAATTTTTATTATTCTCCGTTATATGATCTAACACAACGGAAACCTATATATGGACGGCTTTCGTATTGATATTCGTAAGTTCTAACACCGCATTGCAAATAATAGGCAATATCTTTCCACGAACCACCTTTTACAACTTTTCGTTTTAATACGTCGGGGTCGTCTTGTTTGGCGCTGTATTGAAAATTTGGATTCATGTCGGCTACCAATGTGTTTGTTGAGCTTACATATGCCGATGAGGTCCATTCTGCAACATTACCTGCCATGTCGAAGAGCCCGTAATCATTGGGCGGGAACGACGCAACTTTCATTGTTGTTGCACCAGTATCATCAGTATAGCTACCGCGCATGGGTTTGAAGTTTGCTAAATAACATCCTTTGGCATCGCGCACATAATTTCCACCCCAAGGGTAAAGTGCTAATTTTCGACCACCACGTGCTGCATATTCCCATTCAGCTTCTGTTGGTAAGCGGTAGTTTTGTCCTTTAATTTTGTTGGCACCATTAAATAAGTTTGTACGCCATGTCGAAAATGCTTGTGCCTGATCCCAACTCACACCTACTACAGGGTAGTGTGCAAATCCTGGATGTGAAAAATACATATGCATTTTGGGGTCGTTGTAAGCAAATTGAAAATCGCGAATCCAAACTACAGTATCAGGGTAGATATTGATGATGCGTGTTGAAATTAAATCGCGACGCGTTACCAATGGGCGTTCGAATGTTTGGTTTATAATTACACCATTAACATCAATATATGAAGTGTCGATGCGCACTCTTGCACCAGCTGGGTAGCCACCAGTGTTGGGGTTGTACTTGTTTTGAGGCAAAGCTGCTTGATCGTAATTGATCCACTCGTAACGGTAGCGTAATTTACCTGGGTTCAATTGGCGTGTTGCATTCAACTCATCGGCTCCCGAAAAATACAATAAATCGAGTGTGTCGCGCGTAGCTTGATCCTTACTATTCCATGGAATTTTTGCTCTCCAATTGAGTGGGACTTTTTCTAGTTCCTCGCGGGTAAGTCCCGAAAGTGGATTCATTCGATTGTTATAGGTCGTAAGTTTCTCGTAACCTGGAGCATTGCTAAGTATTAACGAGCGCATTGCTATCGAATCGCGCACCCAGTTGGTGAACTGTTTGTATTTGTCATTGGTTATTTCGGTTTCATCCATCCAAAATGCATCTACCGTAACAGTAACCGATCTGTCGCTGTTGGCGCCAATGGCTGATTGGTCGTTGGCACCCATCATAAATGACCCACGTTTGATGAATACCATGCCATAAGGTTGGTTTTCGCGAAATCCTTTGTTGAATATCGAACGTTTTGAAACGCCAACTAATTCTCCTGCTGGTCTGCTAGATATTATCAATATCGCTAAAAGTACGACTGTCAGAACTTTCTTCATTATCTTCGAATTAATTTTTTAAAAACTGAGTTTTTTTGTGCCTCATAAATTTTCAAACAAAAATAATACTTTTTTTGTAATTATTTCATTTGATGAAGCATATTTGGCTATAAATATGTATTTTTTTTACTTTACTATTATTTTCATAACACAAATTCAATATTTAAAGTATCCTAATACTTTTATATTTACTATTCGTTTTGCTAAAAACGTATTCAAAACTGTAGTTTAATATAAAACTATGTGAGCCTTTTGATGAGTTTAAAGCACTCGTTGAAGGCGAATCGAATGCATAACCAATATATAAACCGGGTGCAACATTCATCCCTGCTAATACTATGATTGCATCTTGAAATCGATATGCCAACCCTGCTCTGTATTTTTTACTAAACTCGGCTACTAAACCTGCTTCCATTTGCCACGATGCAAAATCGGAACGAAAAAAGGCACTTGGTTTATACTCAATCTGAGGATATAATTCGGATTGAATATTGTAGCCTCCCGTTAAAAAGAGTGTTGGGCGAGCCTTGAAGCTGTGGTTGTCGCTAAATTCAACTACTGGCTGATTGAGCCTTTGAATTGAAATACCACTATACCAATTGTTGGTGCTATACCATGCACCAATGCCTAAATCAAGACTGTTACCATTGCTGTTATTACCTGTTGGGATGGCGGGGTCATTGGATTCGTGTGCATCGCCTAAATTTGGTATTTTTAATGTATCTGTATTCAGTGCAATATTTATAAAACCCAAATTACCTCCAATGCTTAATATGCCATCGCCCAAATTTAATTTATGGGCATATTGAATGGCCAATGATTGGATTTTAATACGTGCAAATTCATCCGTTAAAAAACTAATGCCTATACCGTTGTTTTTATCAGCAATTTTTATGGGCGAACCAATGCTAAAGTTTGTAGTTTGCCCTGCATTTGGCATTCCTACCCATTGTATGCGATGTTGCAGAATTGTTTCAATCATTCCGCCCAATCCTACAGCAGCGGGATTGTAAGCACCTGCATTGTTCATGTACTGACTGTTTTGAGCGTCGAACTGTGCATGTGCTACATAGATTGATGAAAAAAACAACAGCAATAAATATATCTTTTTATTCATTATTCATTATCAATTTTAAGTTGATTACAATATACAATATTGTACAACTGCAAATTATTTAACTGTTTTTTTTCGATAAAATTGTATTGTCATGTTGTTTTTTTCAATCATAGTGATGCCGATTTATGTAAATTAGTATTCTTCTTCGTTGAAAAAGAAATCTTCTTTACTTGGATAGTCAGGCCAGATGTCTTCGATGCTTTCATAAATTTCGCCTTCATCTTCAATTTCTTGTAAGTTTTCGATAACTTCCAAGGGTGCTCCCGATCGAATGGCGTAGTCGATCAACTCATCTTTCGTTGCTGGCCATGGTGCATCTTCAATTTTCGATGCAAGTTCTAGTGTCCAATACATAGTTATTATACTTTATTTTAATGATTAATTTGTACCTGTTTTTAATTTTTCTGCAAAAATAGAATTTTTTTTTAATAATCTTATTTTTTCCATAATATTTCTTTCGATTTATTGCTAATATTTATTAGTCGCGACAAAACAAAGAAATAATCTGACAATCTGTTCGTGTAAATAATACTTTCGTTTTCAATTTGATATATCGCACTCATGTCAATAATTCTTCTTTCGGCACGTCGAGCTACCGTTCTGCATACATGTGCAATTGCTGCAGCTCTGTCGCCACCTGGTAAAATGAAGTTGGTTAACCCCGGTAATTCTGCCTCCATTCGATCCATTTCGTTTTCGAGTAGATTGATATCGCTTTTTGTGATAATTGATGCTTCAACGTATTCGGCTTTTTCACGATCGGTTGCCAAATGAGCTCCCAAACTAAAAAGCTTATGTTGTATCTCACGCAATATTTCGATGCAGTCGGAACCAATTGCATAGGTTGTGAGTAGACCTATATGGGCATTTAATTCGTCGACAGTGCCATATGCTTCAATTCTTATATCGTTTTTTGCAACACGAGTGCCACCAATCAGCCCTGTTTTGCCATTATCGCCTGTTTTAGTATATATTTTCATGTCTTGCCAATACTTTTTGTTATATTTATTTGTAAATTAATTGTTTACAAGTTTGTTTGATATGGTTTTTATAATTTTTAGTAATGCTAATAAATGCCTTTCAAAAGAATCATTTGTTGATTTATTTACATTCAAAATACTATTTTGAAGTTTTCTTTGTGTAGGAATGGTTTGTAAAAAACAATTCCCATGTGATAAATATCTATTGTGCATGTGGTTGCTGGGTGGTTTTTTATTTCTTCCCAAGCTTTTCGCATACCATCCGACCAATAAATGTCATCGATTACAACAACTGAATTTTCATGTGTTTTGTTCAATACTTCTTCGTAATATTGCATCAACGAAGCGTAATTATGATTGGCATCGATATATATAAGGTCGAATGTTGTATATGCTGCGATACTTTTTGCAAGTGTTTTGTTTATGTCGCCATTTATGATTTTTATATTGCGTATGCCTAATATGTTGTGGTTTTTTTTCGCAATTTGCACAATTTCTTCAGCTCCTTCAAATGAAATGCAATTGCATTTACTGCTGTGTGAAACTAAATATGCTGTAGTGATGCCTAGCGATGTTCCTAACTCTAAAATGTTTTCAGCCTTTATATAGTTGGCAATTTTAAATAAAAGTTGAGCATTTTTTTTGCTCTGTAATGCCGTGTTAGTAATTTTTGCTACGGTGCTAATGCGGTTGTTGCCTGTGCCAAAGTCAGTTATATGCACTTCGCTTTTATTCGAAGCATTTTGTTTTCTGATGTTTTCAATTTTGTCGAAGCAATAATATGCATGCTCGCAATGCAATGTCGACTGTACAAAATTAAATATGTATGGCGAATGTATTCCATGTCCGTAGTTATTGCGACTCGACATGAAATGAGTAATATAATGCCATATGCGAAAGAGATGTTTTTTCATGGATTGAATTTTGCCACAAAAGTAGGCAAAAAATCTAGTTTAGCTTATATCTTAATTGTATAAAAATTAAAAAAAAAGGTCATCAATTCGATGACCTTTTTGAATGTTTCGATTATTTGTTTTCGTTAATCCAATTCACTATCCATTCGCCCACTTCGGTGGTTGTGTAAGCTTTTTCGTTGTTTGCAATATCTTCGGTTACAACTTTAGCATCCATACTTGCTGCCACTGCATTGCGTATCAAAGCACCCTCTTCCAGCATTCCAAAAGCATATTCGAACATAAGTGCTGCCGACAATATTGTAGCAAGCGGATTGGCAATATTTTTACCCGCAGCTTGCGGATACGATCCGTGAATGGGTTCGAACACTGAAGTGTGGATACCTACCGATGCCGATGGCAACATTCCTAATGAACCTGTAATTACCGAAGCTTCGTCGGTAAGTATATCGCCAAAAAGGTTTTCGGTAACCAATACATCAAAGCTTTTTGGCCATTGAATAATACGCATTGCAGCATTATCAACAAACATAAATTCGGTTTCAATATCAGGATACTGAGGTGCAATTTCTTGTCCAATTTGTCGCCACAAACGCGATGTTGCTAATACATTTGCTTTGTCGACAATTGTTACTTTTTTGTTGCGTTGGCCAGCATATTTATATGCTAAATGTAAAATACGTTCAACTTCTTCGCGCGTATAAACACAAGTATCGTAAGCAGTGTTTCCATCTTCGGCTCGACCTTGTGGGCGTCCAAAATACATACCGCCAGTAAGTTCGCGTATACACATAAAATCGGCACCATCTACTAAGTCGGCGCGTAAGGGCGATTTGTGTATGAGCGAAGGGAAAGTTGATACTGGGCGTATATTTGCATATAAACCAAGGTCTTTGCGCATTTTTAGCAACCCTTGCTCTGGTCGAACTTTGGCCGAAGGATTGTTGTCGTATTTGGGGTCGCCAATAGCACCAAAAAGCACTGCATCTGATTGCATACAAAGTGCATGCGTTGCTGTTGGATATGGTTCGCCAACTTGGTCGATGGCACATGCACCTACTAGGGCGTATTCGTAATTAAGTGTGTGGTTAAATTTACTACACACAGCCTTGGTAACATTCAAAGCTTGCTCAATAATTTCGGGACCAATGCCATCGCCTGGTAAAACGGCAATATTCAATGTTTTGCTCATATTTTGCGTTTATTTATTTGTTGTTATTGTCTTTTTTGTTAAATGATGCAAGTTTTTATCTAAATTAGTTTTCAATTGAGAAAAATACATACATTTGCATCAACTTTAAATATTCGATATTATGAATATGATTTTAATACCCATCGCAATCGTTTTTATTATTGTTGTAGTATTAATTACTACATCGATAAATAGTGAAAGAAAAAACGTTAAGCTTTTAAAAGCTTTGGTAATTTTCATTTTTATCGCCATTTTTATAGCAATTGCGATTTATCTGCCAAAAGGATATTACTAAGTACGTATTAAGTTATTTGACGGAAATAATGTCGTTTCTTTTGATAGCAATTTTTGAAATGAACTTTGTATTTAAACGAGGCCGTTTTGTTGATTAAAACAACCCAATAAAAGTGCAAAAAATATTCAAAAAGGCATCAAAGATATTTTATATTGTTTGAAATTCAATTTAAATCCGACAGTGTTTTCGTACAAATACTACTTATAATCCTTCGATAATATTCAGCATTTTTTCGGTGGCAATAAGCGCAGCTACTGTTTGGTCGCCGTCGAGTCCGCGTGTTTTAAACACTTTGGATT
>CAZEVV010000050.1:0-9244 GCA_964515675.1 uncultured Paludibacter sp.
ATTTATGGTAATGAAAATACCACTTTGCAATGGTGCGTCATTGCCGAGAGTCTTCGCTTATCGGGTCACTCGAAAGGAGCACATGGCTATGGTGGCATTTGGGGTGGCAACAAAGCCAGCTTTCATCACAACCTTATGGCGCATCATGATAGTCGCACGCCACGCCTTGGCCCATCGACACAAACACAGTTGAAAGAACTTACCGATGTACGCAACAATGTTTTCTACAACTACAATGGCTCAGGGTCGTATGGTGCCGAAGCCATGAATGTGAATATGGTGAATAATTTCTTCAAGCCAGGGCCTGCCTCTAAAACAGGCACTTCGAGAGCTAAAATTCTTTCTATCGATAAAAAAATAAATCTCCCTACAACCGATGGTTTTTATCCAATAAATAACAAATGGGGGAAATTTTATATCGATGGCAATGTGGTAGATGCTAGCACAAGTACCGGTTCGGATGCCACTGCCTGCAACAATGCCACTGCTAATAATTGGATGTATGGCGTTTACAATCAGTTTGCCTCGCAATATGGCAGCGTGTCAACCACCGACCGCAATGCCATGAAAGTGGATGTGCCTTTTGATGCCGGACAAGTAACAACGCATACAGCCGCCATTGCTTACGATAAAGTTTTGGCGCACGCAGGTGCCAGCCTTTCGCGCGATACGCACGATGCACGTATAGTAAACGAAACCCGCACAGGTACTGCTGCTTTCCGTGGTAAATCGTCGGCCAATGTTTCGCCCTATCCCAAATGGGGAATTATTGACAGTCAAAGCGATTTGCGACCAGCCAATGCTGCTATCGATTGGAGTGCCTGGCCAACGCTCAATGGCACAACTGCACCCACCGATACCAACCGCGATGGAATACCCGACGGTTGGCTCGAAGCGAATTATCCAGGTAAATTAGCAACTGATATAAACGACGAAGGCTACACATATCTCGAATTGTATTTGAATAGTTTGGTACAGCATATTGTTGATGCACAACTTGCAAATGCAATCAGCACATCGACAAATGGTGTGCGTTCAAATAAAATAACCAGTTTCAAACAATCCGAAACACAAATAACCGTAACGAGCGAAACCATGATACATTCGCTTCAACTATTTCATTTGTCGGGCATTAAATTGAGCAGTGTGAAGCCTTTGGCAAACGAATATGTAATTGATGTAAGTAGTTTACAAGCAGGTATTTATTTGCTTAAAATAATTGCCGAAGGAGCTAATGAAACATTTACACAAAAAATTGTAAGATAGAAAACAAATATAACAAACAACACAAAAACAAAATTATGCTAAAAATCAAAGAAGTGGCATGGCTGAGAAGTTTCATAATGTTGATGCTTTTTATGCTTAGCTTTTCGGCGCATGCACAACAACGAAACATTACAGGAACAGTGAAGGACAGCAATGGCGAAGAAGTTATTGGTGCATCTGTTATGGTAAAGGGTGGTACCGAGGGTACAGTAACCGATATTAACGGTAAATTTAGTTTGCAAGTTTCGGCCTCGGCAAAAGCACTCGTTGTGAGCTATGTGGGTATGAAAACAAAAGAAGTGGCTATCAGTGGCAATACTGTAAATGTGGTACTCGATGATGATACCAAATTGCTCGATGATGTGGTGGTAATTGGTTATGGAACGGTAAAAAAGTCGGATCTTACGGGTGCCGTTTCGTCAATAGGCGAGAAGTCGCTCAAAGACATTCCTATTGCTTCGGCTGCTCAAGCCATTACGGGTCGCTTGGCGGGTGTGTCGGTAACAACAACCGAAGGTTCACCCGATGCCGAAATCTTAATTCGTGTGCGTGGTGGTGGGTCAATAACGCAGGACAACTCGCCACTTTATGTAGTGGATGGTTTTGTTGTTCGTTCAATCAACGATATTGCACCATCTGACATTCAAACAATTGACGTGTTGAAAGATGCTGCATCAACAGCTATTTATGGGGCTCAAGGAGCCAATGGGGTAGTGGTTATAACTACAAAATCGGCAAAAGAAGGTAAGATACAAGTGAATTTCAATACCTATGCTGGTATTAAACGAACAGCTAAACATATCGATGTGCTTAGCCCTTACGAATATGTGTATTATCAATACGAACTCGATCAATCGAATACATTTAAAAATTATTACGGACGTTTCGACGACATTGATATTTACAAATCTGACAAAGGTATTAATTGGCAAAACGAAGTGTTTGGCAAAACAGGCGTGCAACAATATTACAATGCAAGCATATCGGGCGGCAACAAAGACACTAAGTTTAATTTAAGCCTTACGCATACCGATGAGGATTTTACAATGATTAATTCGGCATTTCGTCGCGACAACTTGAATTTTAAACTGAATACAAAAATTAGTAAAAGTATCGATTTTGTATTTAATACACGATTGTCGAACACTACAACTGATGGACCGAGTGTTTCATCGGGGTCGGGGTCGAACACCAAACTGCGCAATGTAGTGAAGTATGCACCAACCAAAGGATTAAGAGCATTTGATAGCAGTATCGACGACGATGAAAGCCAAATTAATCCCGAATCGGCAAGTTTGCTTCTCAACCCTATCGAATCAATCGAAAATGAATATAAAAAACAAAATCGATTTAATAATACTTATAACAGTATGATTAATTGGAATATAACCAAAGCTTTGCGTTTTAGCACAAGTTGGAATTATACTTTCAATAAAAATTATACTGATAATGTTTGGACAAAAGGTACGGGAACTTCGAAAGAAAATGCTGGACAGCCTGTGTTAAGCAAAATTGTTGAAGATGGAAATTCATGGGGTATGACCAATACCTTGACCTATGATTTTAAAATTGATAATTCGCATAAATTCAATGTGCTTATTGGTCAGGAATATATCAGCCGAGTGAATAACACTACAACAATGTTATCGAAATTTTTTCCTGCCGACATGACAGCTTCTGAGGTTTTGGCTGTTGCGAGCTTGGGAACGCCACTTCCTACGTACACATTTTTAGGCGAACCCGATAGGGTAGCATCGTTGTTTGGACGTGTAAATTATAACTTTGGTGAGCGTTATTTGCTTACACTTACTGCCCGACACGATGGTGCTAGTGTGTTTGCGCCCTCTAAAAAACATGGTTTCTTTCCTGGTGCCGCCTTTGCATGGCGTATGTCCGAAGAGGCATTTATGGAAGATACGAAAAACTGGTTGTCGAACCTTAAGGTGCGTTTGAGCTATGGTGCTGTGGGCAACAACCGCGTGGGCACTTTTTGGCGTCAGGATTATAGTTTTGTGGACTTAACACGCACCAAAACCTATTATCCTAACGAAACTATTGCGAATGCTTTGGTGGCGAGCAACACTTTACGTAATCCCGACTTGACTTGGGAGACTACCATTACACAAAACATTGGTTTGGACTTTGGAGTTTTCAACAATAAAATTTCGGGTACGATCGAAGCTTATTGGAACAAAACAAAAGACCTAATTGTAGCGGTGCCACTACCTTCGGCATCGGGCTACAGTCAACAATATCAAAACATTGGACAAACATCTAACCGCGGTATTGAGCTTTCGTTGAATGCTTATATTATCGAGAGAAAAGACTTTACGCTTTCGGCCAATTTCAATATCTCGTTCAATAAAAACAATATCGACAAATTTTCGAATGGAGAAAACAACTTTAAGTTGTATGGCTCAGGATGGAATGGTAGCGCCGAACCTCAGTTCGATTATTTGGTGCAAGAAGGTGGACCTATCGGACAAATGTATGGTTATGTGACCGATGGTTTTTATAGCTTCGACGATTTCGATTGGAATGCCACAACAAACAAATGGGTGTTGAAACCTGGTGTACCCGATAACTCGCACATGACAGGTGCGGGAAATTATTTTGGCCCAGGACATGTAAAATTCAAAGATTTAACGGATAATGGCAACGATAAAATTACACAAGACGACCGCAAGGTTATTGGTAATGCTAACCCTATACACACTGGTGGTTTTGGCTTGAACTCAACTTTTAAAGGTTTCGACTTTTCGGCATTTTTCAATTGGAGTTTTGGCAACGATATTTACAATGCCAACAAATTGGATTATAGTGCCTATCTTTTAACGCGTAAATACCAAAACCTTAGCGCAGTAATGAGTCTCGACAATCGTTTTACGACCATCGACCCGCTTACAGGTTACAATGTTTATTCGGGCACCAATGCCAATCCTGCACGCCTACAAGAGTTAAACCAAAATGCAAGCATTTGGCACCCAATAATGACAACAACAGTTTTCCACTCGTGGGCTGTTGAAGATGGTTCGTTTTTGCGTTTGAGCAATATCACACTTGGCTATACATTGCCAAAAAACATTGCCCGCAAATTATTGGCACAAAATATTCGTGTTTATGCTACGGGTCATAACTTGCACACTTTCACCAAATACAGCGGTCCCGACCCAGAAGTGAGCACACGTCGCTCATCACCCCTAACACCTGGTGTCGACTTTTCGGCTTATCCCAAAGCAAGTACGTTTGTGGCTGGTATTAATGTAACTTTTTAAAACAGTAAAAGAAAATGAAAAAAATAAATTATATATTCGCTTTAATGCTTAGTGTCATTGCCTTGTCGGGTTGCGACAAAGAGCTTGATACATCGTCGCCATCGAAATTTGATGACAAAACAATTTACAACTCGGTATTTTTCACCGAAAATGCTGTAATGGGCGTTTACTCAATGGTGGCCGATGGCAATATGTATGCGCAAAGAGTAACCATGAACTGGTCCACAAACAACGATATAGAATTTGTGGGAGCCGACGAAAATAGCTACAACCAGGTGTCGAACCGCGGTAGTTCAAATTATTTTGCCACTGCTGGTAACTCAACCCTTGGTTGGACTAATATTTACCGACTTATCGAACGATCAAATCTTATTATTGATGGTATACGCTCGAGTAAATTATTAAATGATGATGATGCATCGAAGCGTATGTACGCCATGTTGGGCGAAACGCTTACAATGCGCGCTATGGGTTACTTCGAATTGGTAAAACATTGGGGCGATGTGCCGTTCAAACTCGAGCCTACTTCGCCCGATTTGTCGAATGTTTATCTCGATAAAACCAACAGAGATACTATTTATAAGTACATTATTGCCGATTTGCAAGAAGCGGCCAATTATGTGCCATGGATGGGCGAAATCTCGTACAATGTTGAGCGCATAAACAAAGGTTTTGTAAAAGGCTTGTTGGCCCGTGTTGCCCTTTCGGCTGGAGGATACTCGTTGCGCGATAAACCTGGTTTCCCCATGGAACGTCCCGACAACTATCGTGAGTTTTACGAAATTGCCAACCAGGCTTGTCGCGATATTATAAATAAAGGCATTCATAAACTAAATCCTTCATATTTATCGGTTTGGAAAAATGTAAATGCATTGACATGGGAAACTACTTACAACGAAAATTTGTACGAAGTAGCTCTTGGACTCGGACAAACAGGCGAAATAGGTTACAGTATTGGCGTACGTTTTTATAACAATAGCAAATATGGCTATGGCAACAATACCAATGTTGTAAATACAAGTGCTTACTATTTTTACTCTTTCGACCGCACCGATGTGCGACGCGACATTACAATAGCAACTGCTATGTATAGCAATAGTGCTGGCGAGTTAAAAGAAATTTATCAGAACAATCCTCTTTCGTATAACATTGCTAAATGGGATCAACGCTGGATGAACTCTTCGTGGCTTAAAATGAACCTTGAGGCACAAGGCAAATTGGGGTATGGTATCAACTGGATTGCCATGCGCTACGCGGATGTGCTTTTGATGTTTGCCGAAACCGAAAACGAACTTCAAGGTGGGCCAACGGTCGAAGCCAAAGATGCGCTCAAAGCAGTTCGCGCAAGGGCTTTTGGACCTGCTTTGCAAACCGAAAAAGTACAACAATATGTTGATGGTTTGACAACAAAAGCGCAGTTTTTCGAAGCCATTGTTAACGAGCGTGCATGGGAGTTTGGTGGCGAAGCCATTCGTAAATTCGACCTCATTCGTTGGAACCTATTACAAGATAAAATTGAAGAGCAACGTACTGCATTTATTGCTATGCTCAATGGTGAGCCTGTAAACATTATGGGCAATAATTACAATGCTTTGCCTACTGCAATTTATTACAAATACAAAGCCGATAACGAAAACATCGACCGCGATGATATAAATTATTATTCACAACGCGACGATTTGGATGTGCTAACAGCCGAAGAGTTGAAAGCTCTCGGTTACACAAAAGTTGCGTGGATGGCTGGTGCATCGGTGGCCAACAAAACAAGTTATACCAATCGTATCAATTTGTTTAGCTCAGGTTTGCAACAATCTGTCAATGGTGTTTGCAACAACCGATATTTATATCCTATCAATAGCACAGCTATATCCGATTCGCAAGGAAAATTGTCCAACTCTTTTGGCTATTAATTTTTAAAAATAAAAAATATTCTATTCTCGAAAGAGCTGAAATAGCTATGTGGTTGCGCACAGCTCTTTCGAGAGTTAATAATAAATAAGTTATGAATACAATAAAAAAATATTATAAATCGACACTCGCATTATTGCTTATGTTGTTAACAATGAGTGCTTGCGACGATTTTAGCTTTCCGGTGGACGATGCTTACAACCGACTTTTTTCGCCTGTAACTTTCGAAACCGAAACTGTTGCATCGACCAATATTGCAATTAGCTTTTCGAAGGTAAATGGGGCAAAATCATATGTTTTCGAATTTGCCAAAGATAGTTTACAGTTCACCCAAATTGTACGCACCGAAGAACGTCAGATAGCTGATTTGCAATTGGCATCTGGCTCTAGCAATCGTTACACGGTAGTGTTCGGTCAGCTCGAAGGCGATACACGCTATTCTGTTCGCATTAAGGCTATAAGCACTGATGGTACGCCCGAGTCGAAATGGGTGATGGTGACATTCAAAACACGTGGTGAACAAATTTTTACAGCTATACAAAACAGCGAAAAAACCGACAAATCGGTAGTGGTACGTTGGGATGCTGGCGATGTGCCTGTAACGCATATTGTGCTTACCGATGCGCTTATGCAAGCTACTCGTGTCGACCTAACGCCAGCCGATATTATAGCGCAAGAAAAAATGATTGAAGGCCTCAGTGGTGGCACTGTATATATTGCACAAATTTTTAATAACAACAACAAACGAGGTGAGCTAACATTCCGCACCAACGAAACCGTGCCGGCAACTGGTGCAGTGTTTTATTTGGATGGAACCGAAGATATTGTAAGTTATATTGCAGCGCTAACCGATACCGATGTGACGCTTGTGCTCCCTGCTGGTAGTGTTTTTGTGGCCGATTGGATTGACCCATTGACTTCGGCAGCGGTAAAATCATTGCCATTGAACGACAATATTAGTTCAATCACTTTCTGGGGACTCGAAGGAGCGACACAAGCGCGCATAAACTTCACTACGCTTCGTGTGGGTGCTGCCATCAATCGCATTCGTTTCAAAAATGTGGAGGTGCACGGCAATTCGAGCACTGCTGATTATATATTGAACGAAAGCGCTACTCGATCGATGGCCGAAATAAGTTTCGAAGACTGTAATATACACACCATGCGTGGTATTTTTCGTTTGCAAAATACAAATAATAGCTCAATGATTGATAAATATAGCATGCGCAATTGTATCGTTACAAATATAGGCGGCTATGGTGTGTTACATGCTCAAAATACTTCGGCTGTTATTGCCAATGTATCAATTTCGGAATCAACATTCAATACAATTACTGATGCTTTCGTGTTTCTCAATACAAAATCGAACAGCGTGGTGGTGAGCGAGTGTACTTTCTACAATTGCTTGGCAAATGGTCGTTATTTTTTCAATTTCAACAACAATGTGGCCAATGTACCAACAGTTTTCAAATTCGAAAACAATATTGTGGGTAAATTCTATTACACTGCTGCAACGCCCGATCCTACTCATTCGGCGCGTGCCACGAACCCAAAAATTGTGGAGGCATTTGCATTGGGCTCGTACAAAACATCCGATTTTGTTGTGAATACTGGATATCCGCTTTCGGGCGTTAGCGAGTACGAACGCGCGTCGACCGATTTGTTTGTGGACCCTGCCAACGGTAATTTCCGCATTAAAGATCCTAACTTCTCGGGAGCAAGCAATGCTGGCGACCCAAGATGGAGGTAATTTTTTTAGAGATTTAAAAATTTGAAGATTTGTCCCGATAGCTATCGGGATTGAAGATTTGAAGATTTGACGATTTGAAGATTTGAAAATTTGAAGATTGCTAGCGGGATTGAACATTGATGAAACGCTTTCTCGGAATGTAAGAATGCGGAATAGCGCTGGCTGAGCGTAGTCGAAGCTTTTTCATTAATGCGCAAAACACGGTCGCTGAGCGTAGTCGAAGCGGGCGAAGAATACAAATTTACAAGAATACAAATATGAAGATTTGATATTTGAAGATTTCGATTCAATTTTTGCACAGCAATTTTTTACATAGTTTATTTAAAAACAGTTTTTATCAAAGGCATTTTTCACGTATATATTGCTTTTGAGAGGTATAAAAAAGATTTCAAAATTTAGTTAGAATTAAGAATTTCAAAATTTTATTGCTTGTTGTTTTTGCTTCTACCATAAACGCTACGGGCGTTTATGGTAAGAAGTATGAGTATGCACATCTTTACAAAGATTTGGCGTTCGATATGCCAAAAGTGCATCGTCCTGTATTTCCAAAACGCTCGGTATCGGTATCCGATTTTGGTGGTGTTGGTGATGGTGTAACACTCAATACCGATGCTTTTGCAAAAGCCATGAAGCATTTGGCTGCGCAAGGTGGTGGAAAATTAGTAGTTCCTTTTGGCGTTTGGTTTACCGGGCCAATTGTATTCGAATCGAATATTAATTTACACCTCGAACAGGGCGCACTTATTTTGTTTACACCCGATTTTGATGCTTATCCATTGGTGCAAACTTCATTCGAAGGATTGGATACTTATCGTTGTCAATCGCCTATCTCGGGAAAAAATCTTGTGAATATTGCCATTACGGGTAAAGGGGCTATCAATGGTTCGGGCGAGGCTTGGCGCCCACTTAAAAAGTCGAAAGTTACCGACAATCATTGGAAACAGACATTGGCTTCGGGTGGCGTACTTAAGGCTAAAGACTATTGGTTTCCTACCGAAAAATCGTTAAAAGGCGAAATGCTTAGCGACAAAAATCTAAATGTGCC
>CAZEVV010000050.1:9344-16051 GCA_964515675.1 uncultured Paludibacter sp.
AGCGAAATGTCGGGTGGTGTGCGCAATGTTTCGGTGTCGAACTGTAAATTTGTGGGTACTCACGTTGGTTTGCGCTTCAAAAGTACTCGCGGACGTGGCGGTGTTGTCGAAAACATTTACATCAACAATATCAGCATGGTCAATATTCTTACCGAGGCTTTTCTTTTCGACCTTTATTACGGCGGAAAATCGTCGGTGGAAGTGCTCGAAGATGGTGATGAAGCAACACAAAACCGCGATTTGCAGCCTGTAACTGTCGAGACACCTGTTTTTCGCAATATCTACGTGAAAAACCTTGTTTCGCGTGGCTCGCGTCGTGCCATGTTCTTCAATGGCTTGCCCGAAATGAACATAAGCAACATTCATGTCGAAAATGTTTCGATTTCATCAGAGTATGGTGCCGAAATATCCGAATCGGATGGCATAACATTTAAAAATGTATTTGTGTCGCCAGCCAAAGGCCCTGCGCTTATACTCAATAGTGTGAAAAACATGAAAACCGAAGGCTTCACCTATCCCAAAGTGGATGGCAATGAAGTGGAATACCGTGGTCGCCTCAATAAAAATGTTGAGATAAAGTAAATTGAAAGCATAGCAATGCATAATTGTGTGTTGCTATGCTTTTCTTACTTTCTTCTTCTCAAAACTGAACACTCTCTCTGCTCGCGCGGATTTGCAATCCGTGTCATCGGTATAGCACGGATTGCAAAATTTGCGCCAGCGAGCCGCCAACAACCAACACCACAAACATTGTGATGGTAGCACGGCAGGCTCGAAACCCGAAACTCAAAACTCGTAATTTCTATATATTCATCATTAAATTTACAAAAAAATGAAAAAAATCTCTACTTTCGCTTTGGCCGTGAGCTTATTGTTAAGCAACAGCCTTTTTTCAGCCGATTGGAATGTGTCAACAGTCGAAGAGTTTAACACTGCATGGGCTGCCTACGAAGCCAACGATGTAATTGTGTTTGCCGAAGGTACTTATGCCGCTTTGGGCGACCGCAAAGTAACTAAGTCGGTTACACTAAAAGCTGCACCGGGGGCTACTACAATGCCAGTTTTGGCCGGTGTTCAATTTATTATGGAAGTTCCCTCTAACTTTATTGTCGAAGGCATCGAGTCGTATTTCGACGAGCCAGCAGCGGCAGCACCCACTGGCAAGTACTTTTTACAATTGGTACACGCTGGTATTCACAATCTAACGGTTGCCAACATCAGCATCAAAAACTCAAATTTGCATGGTTTTGGTCGCGGTGTTTTGCGTGCCGACAACGGTACCAACATTGCAGTTATCACTCATCTCACCATCGAAAACTCTGTACTGTGGGACAATGGCCGCAACAGTGTGGGATATTCAACCCTTGGCATGAAAACGGCAAAAATTAGCAATGCAACAATTAGCAATACTGTTTTCTACGATTCGCCCAATGGCACATGGAATGCTGAGCAAACAGCCACGCCTATTGCATTTACAATGCAAAATTGTGCTTTCATTAAAACAACAACATCAGCAGCAAAGCAAATAATTACCAACAAAACCAATGCGGGCTCGGTGTATAACATTAGCAACAGCATTTTTACCGATTCGTACGATGCTTCGGCCGACAAAATGCAATTGCGTTTTGCCGAAACAGCCGACGCCGCTGGGGTAACAGTGAATTTTAGCAATACCGTTTTTGGCAATCATTTCAATACCATACCCGTATTAGGCCCTATTGCCTCGGGAGCGCCCATTGCCAGCACTACGCTCACCTACAATTACGCCAACAAAACCATTGCCACAACTCCAACCGATATTACAGGCGTTGGACCAGCAGGTTGGCGTGTGAATGATGTTATCAACAATGTAGCTAAAAAACACGACAGCAACACATTTGCATCATTGCGCAATGGCATGTTGACTGTTATCAATGTACCAGCCAATGCAACTGTCGAAGTATTCGGTTTTAATGGTGCGCACTTAGTGTCGAAAAGCAATGTAAGCAATGTGTTTACAGCCAATGTAGCTGCAAAACAAGTATTGGTACGCATCACAAGTCAACAAGGCATCGAAACATTAAAAGTAACGATGTAAGCAATCAGCTTTATTCGATTATAACGAAAAAAACAGCAGTAAATCAATGCGATTTGCTGCTGTTTTGAATTATACATTAATTTCTATATCAGTTCGGGAAACATTTTTTGCATAACTTTTTTGGGTTTTCGGTCGATGTGGAAGAGTCCCCAGTGTTTTTCGGGTTCAAGGGGTTCGTCGGAACCTTTCCAAAGCTCGTCGAATGCCTCGAAAACAAATGTAAGCACGCCCTCTTTTTGCGACCATTGCATTAGGTCGGCATAGTAAATCGATTGTAAATCCTCGCTCACATTGTCGGGGTTAATGCCTCGTCCGTTGGAGTTGGTTGCCCAACCTGCTTCGGTAATTACTACTGGCTTGTGAGGGTATTTTTGTGCTATGCTATCGTAGTTTTGCTTTGTGTAGGCAATGGCTTCGTGTATGTTTTTGTACTCCCACACGGGGTAGGTGTGTATGGATATAAAGTCGACCACATCCACCAAATCTTTGAGCTTATCGTACCACGGCACATAGTTTTCGCAAAATGTAACGGGCTGTTTGGCGCCACTTTTTATTAGTTTTGCGTATGCTATCACTTTTTCAACAGGCACATAATGGTCGGTCCAATCCACCGTAGCCTCGTTACCAACCGAAAGCGAAAACACAATTTCGGGGTATTTATTGGCCAGTTTTATGAGCTTGCGCATTTGTTTTGTGTTGTCGATTTTGTTTTGTCGCAGCACCTCTTCGGTATACACGCCACCCCACGGACAACCAAAATTGTTGCGTTCGGCAGCTATGTAGGCACCCAACATTACTTTGAAGTTAAGTTTTTCCTTTTCAATTACTTTTAGTACCGTTTCGGCATGTTTTGTGCAATCGTAAAGGCGCAAATACTGCCAGTTTTTTTGCAGAATAAGCAAGTCTTCTTTAATTTGTTTATATGTTGGGTACACGCCAATGTCGGGGCTTTGACCCTTGCGGTAGCCCGAGTAACAAATAGCATTTCCTTCTGGTAGATTCAGCGATTTTAATAATGTCATTTGATGTTTTTATTTATGAATATTTCAAATTTCCGTCCTTGTCCCACAGTCCCCAATAAGCGCCTACATCGCCTTCGATGCCCATTTTCCAAGCCTCGTCGAAGCTCGAAAAGTAGAACAAGTCGATGTTATCCGCTTTGCACCATTTTTGAATATTGATAAAGTAGCGCACAGCGTTGCGAAACGAAGGTTCGGAGGCTAAAAACGGACTTCCCATGTTGGGCCACCCCGATTCGCTGATAATTACCTGTTTTCCTTTTGCGGCTTCAACAGCTCTGCGGTACATATCTTTTATGTACAAAAACGAATAATCGATGTGGCAACCTTCCCAAAATGGATAGCAATTGGCAAAAATCACATCGCAGGCTTCGGTGAGTGCTGGCCTGTTGCAAAATTCGTAATAAGCATCCACGTAACCAACTTGTATGTTGGGCAATGCTTTTTTAACCTGATGTATGTAGTTCAACAATTCCTCTTCGGTAAGTTCTTCGCGATACAATACTTCGTTGCCTACGGCAGCCAAATCCACAAAACCTTCGTTGGCAAGCTTTATCAAAGCCTCAATTTCGATGGCGTTTTTCTCATGGTCTTCGCCGAGCCAGGCACCCACAAGGGTTTTCAAACCATATTCTTTAGCTATGCGTGGAATCATTTCGTTGCCTTCGGTACACGAAAAAACCCTTATCCATTGCGTATAAGGTTTGATGATTTCAATTTTTCTGCGAATTTGCTCCTCTGTAATTACACAGCCAGGGCCTTGGTCGTCGAGGTAGGGGCTAAAACAAATGCCGTGCATGCCAGCATTCAACATTTGGCTGAAGATTGCGCGTAAATCATCTTCGGTTTCGTTTCTAAAATCCTGACCAGTGAGCGAGAGTGCTTTTTCGATTTTGTGTGACATAATTCAATTTTTGTTTTTTAAATCTGTTGGTTTTTTTATCGTTTGTAATATATGTTTTTAAATGCCTACAAAGAACAAGTGCAAAAGTAAGACATTGATAATGTATGCACGAATATTTTGCTACACATAAATTCAAAATGCATTGCGTAATATTACGCAGTATTCTTCGATCGGTTTTTTAAGTGTTTGATTATTAGTGTTGAATGTTTCGTGGTTTTCGTTGCTTATTACAGCAAAGTAAAATGATAGTGGCGTGGGCTATTGAAGTAATTCTTTTTTTGCGGAATGATGGTTGCAAAGAGATTTTTTAGGATGCACATGCGCTAAGTTGATAAGTTTTTTTGTTTGCTGATGTTTGCATAATTTCTGTATTTTGCCCAATGCTTTTTTTTGAATATTGCTATTTCAGTTTTTTCTCTTATTTATTTATATTTGCACTTCGAAAAAAAAACCAACAAACATAATTTTTTAAATGAGAATATTGATACAACGTGTAAGCGAGGCTTCGGTGGAAATTGATAAATGCGTGCATTCCGAAATAGGCGAGGGGCTGTTGGTGCTGATTGGTATTGAGGAGGCCGATGCGCTGGCCGATGCTGAGTGGTTGGCGGGCAAGGTGCTTGGATTGCGCATTTTCGACGATGCGCAGGGCGTGATGAATTGCTCGGTAATGGACGTGGGGGGCGAAGTGTTGGTGGTGAGTCAGTTTACGCTGCATGCACTTACGCGCAAAGGCAACCGGCCCTCGTACATAAAAGCGGCAAAGCGCGAAAAGGCGATACCGCTATACGAGGCTTTTTGCAATTTGCTGGCACAAAAAATGTGCAAACCGATAAAAAAAGGTATCTTTGCAGCCGACATGAAAGTGCGCCTGCTCAACAATGGGCCGGTGACTATATGGATGGATTCGAAAAACAAAGAATAAGCTAAAAATGTGATTGTTATGATTAAAAAACATGTACCCAACTTTATTACTTGCCTCAATCTTTTTGCTGGCAGCTTGGCCGTTTATTATGCATTGAATGGCGCTCATGCAACGAGTTTTTACTTAATTTTGTTGGCTGCTGTGTTCGATTTTCTCGACGGACTAGCGGCGCGTGTGCTAAAAGCTTATTCGCCTATGGGCAAAGAGCTCGATTCGTTGGCCGATATGGTGAGCTTTGGTTTGGCCCCGGGTGCAGCTGTTTTTTGCTTGTTGCAATATACGCAAACGCATACATGGCTGTCGTTTGTGGCATTCACAATTCCTGTATTTTCGGCTTTGCGATTGGCAAAATTTAATATCGACGAGCGCCAAACAACTTCATTCCTTGGCTTGCCAACGCCTGCCAATGCTTTGTTTTGGATGGGTTTAACGTATAGTTTTTATCAGAATGGCGTTTTTATTAATGCTTGGGTAATAATTGCTTTGATAGTGTTGATGAATTTTTTATTGGTATCCGAAATACCCATGTTTTCGCTCAAATTCAAAAACTTTAATTTTTCCGAGAATATTTTGGTGTATGCCCTGCTTATAGTGTCGGTAGTATTTTTGTTATTGCTTGGACTCGAAGCTTTTGCACCCATCATTGCGGTGTATATGTTGTTGTCGGTAGTGAAATTTGCGTTAAGAAGTAATTAAATATTAATTTGAAGATTTGAAGATTTGATGGATTTGAAGATTTAAAGATTTGAAGATTTTGCCCCTAAATCCCCTAAAGGGGACTTTAAGAGGCGGTACAGCAAAATTGAGCTGCAACGGAACATTTGAAGGACTCAATTCTTATTAGCTACGCTGACCGTTGGTTCGTAGTTAAGAAAATTCGTGAAATTAGTGTAATTCGTTTAAATTCGTAGTTTAAATGTATTTGTAGTTTAAAGATTATATTCGTGGTTAAAATTACCAAGCAACTTCCGTTGGTTCGTAGTTAAAAAAATCGTGAAATTCTTGGCAAACCAAGCGGCAAACCGATTAAGTGTAATATGTTTAAATTAGCTACGCTGACCGTTGGTTCGTAGTTTAAAAGTATTTGTAGTTTAAAAGTATATTCGTAGTAAAAAATTTAGTTTGTAGTAAAACAATTATATTTGTAAATTCGATTATTAATACAATAAGGATGCTAATTGCGTCATTTTTTGTTTAAAAAAGACATTCGTATGAATTGGGAGCAACTTTTATCATCAAAACGTTATGGCATGGAGAATTACCATGTCATGCGCGACGATGATCGCAGCGAGTTTCAGCGCGATTACGACCGATTGATTTTTTCGGCGCCTTTTCGTCGCATGCAAAACAAAACGCAAGTTTTTCCGCTGCCCGGCAGTGTGTTTGTGCACAATCGCCTCACGCATAGCCTTGAAGTTGCATGCGTTGGGCGCTCGTTGGGCAATGGCGTGGCAAAAGCTTTGCAAAAACAGGGCAACGATGTGCCTTTCAATAATGATATTGGCGCCATTGTGGCAGCAGCTTGTTTGGCACACGACATGGGCAATCCGCCTTTTGGGCACTCGGGCGAAAAGGCCATTGCAACCTTTTTTTCGGAGGGCAATGGGCAAAAATACCGCGATGTTTTGAGCCCTGCCGAGTGGTCCGACATAACGCTTTTTGATGGTAATGCCAATACTTTTCGCTTACTCACACACCAATTCAATGGCCGACGCATGGGCGGTTTTGCACTCACATACAGCACCTTGGCTGCCATTGTAAAGTATCCATATGCAGCGATTG
>CAZEVV010000051.1:0-15861 GCA_964515675.1 uncultured Paludibacter sp.
TCTGTGCGCGACTTTATGGATGGCGAGAAAACGGTACAAATGTTTCATTTGGTTTATCTCAATTTACTCAATTATTTTGTGGTACATTCCGAAGCCGAAATGGGCAAAGGTTTTGTCGATTTGTGGTTGCAGCCTAATTTTATTGCACACCCCGATATGAAACACAGCTACTTGGTGGAGCTCAAATATGTGCTACGTGCACAGGAGGCCGAGGCTAAAAACCCACAATCGGCATTGGTGCAAAAAATTAATGCCGAAGCCGAAGCACAATTGCAGCGTTATGCAACCGATAGTCGCATACTTGCATCGTTGGGCACGGCAAAGTTGCATTTGTTGCGCGTAATTTATTGCGGTTGGGAAATGGTGAGTTGCGAAGAAGTGGAATTGAATTAAAAAACTAAATCAATTTATAGCAATAATATTCAGTAATGTGATGGTTGGTTTTTTATTTTATAAAAATGGCAGATAGAATCATTTTGAAAAATAGCCAGTTGATGAAAAATTCAACTGGCTATTTCATTTTTTTATTTTTCGAGCAATGCGTCGATTAATTGGCACATTTCTGCAAATTCTTTTGGGTCGTATAGGCGGGTGAGCATAACAATTTTTCCGTTTTTATCAATAATAACGTTACGTGTAATGCCAGCTTTTCTGTCGGCGTACAAAGCAAAAATATCGGCATTGGGGTCGAGCCCTATCGGGTACGTTATGCCTGTTGTTTGCACAAACCGAATGACAGTTTCGAGCGGCTCGTCTCTGTCGATGGCCAATAGCGCAAAGTCGGGATTGTTTTTGTGTTTTTGCCAAATGTCGCTTTCGATGTGTGGCATTTCTTTACGGCAAACGCCGCACCAACTTGCTGTAAATTGGAGCATTATCACTTTGTTTTTCAGGTCGGACAGCTTAACCTTGCTGCCATCTGTTAGCAGCATTTCGAAATCGGGTGGCGTGTCACCAATTTTTACTAAATATCCACGTTCATCGATATTTTGAGCCAGGATAATGCTGTTTGCCATAATTGCTAAAAGAATTATTAGGAAAGTTCTCATATTGATTTTTTATTCAAAAGTATGAAAATAATTTTGATGTGCAATCACTTCTCCATCACTTTTCCATTTCTTTTATAGCGCTTACCAAGCGTACAAATTCCATTTTGTAGCCATAATCGTCGTTGTCGATGCCATCGCGTGCCAATGCAAGCACTTTGTCGTAGCTCGATGTGCCCACGAAATCGGATTTACGTAACATTTGCCCGAACATGGCTACTGCCATTGCAAAGTTGAAATCTTTGTCGATATTTTTGTTTAAATCGCTCTTTTTTAGTGCTATTTCCATTTTTTTGCTTTTGTCACTATCGGGGGCTTTGTAGCGAAGTTTCACTGTGAGCCATTCATCGGAAATTGCGTTTTCAACTGTTTTTTTTGATGTTTTTTGGTATTTCAATGGGTCAACACCGCCATATTTGTTTTGAACGCCTACAGGTACAATTTCGTACAGTGCCGTAACGGTGTGTCCTGCGCCCAGTTCGGCAGCGTCTTTTGTGTCGTCGTTAAAATCTTCTTTGTTGAGCAAGCGGCTCTCGTAGCCAATCAATCGGTAGGCGCTCACATGTTGCGGATTGAATTCAATTTGAAGTTTCACATCTTTGGCTACGGTAAACAATGTACTGCCAAATGTTTGTACCAATACTCTGTTTGCTTCTTGAATATTGTCGATGTAAGCGTGGTTTCCGTTGCCTTTTTCGGCCAATGTTTGCAATTGTTTATCTTTGTAATTGCCCATTCCATAGCCCAAAACAGTGAGGAAAATGCCTGTTTTGCGTTTTTCGGCAATAAGGTTCTCTAAGCCTTCGTTGCTCGAAACACCTACATTGAAATCGCCATCGGTGCAAAGTATGATACGGTTGTTGCCGCCTTTTATAAAGTTTCTTTCAGCAATTTTGTATGCCAACTGTATACCTGCACCGCCAGCCGTTGAGCCACCTGCTGTTAAACCGTCGAGTGCATCGATAATTTTTTGTTTGTTTTTTCCCTCGGTTGATGGCAATACTATGCCAGCTGCACCAGCATACACTACAATGGCAACACGATCCGTTGCTCGTAAATTGTTTGTAAGCATTTTCAGCGACGATTTCACTAAGTCTAATCGCGTTGGACCCATCATTGAACCCGATACATCGATAAGAAAAACAAAATTTGAAGAGGGCAAATTTTCGGTAGGTATTGATTGTGCTTTAACGGCTATGCGCGCAATTTTGTAGTCTTTGTTCCACGGACTTTCGGTTATTTGAGCATTAATATTTACAGGGTGTTCGCCTTTTGGTTCGGCATAGTTGTACGAGAAATAGTTAATCATTTCCTCGATGCGAACGGCATCTTTTTCGGGCATTTTACCTGCATTTATCATGCGGCGTATGTTGCTATACGATGCAGCATCAACATCGAGCGAAAGTGTCGAAAATGCCTCTTGCTGTACCGATACGAAACGATTTTCGCGGTATGTGCCATATTCTTCGCTGTTTACGTTCTCTGCAAATATTATTGGCATTGTTGGATGGGGTGTAGGTCGTCGGTATATTGCATTTGCACCATGCCTTTGCGCAGCAACTGCACCTGTAACCATCAATTTATTTCGAGATCCAAATCCTACAACTACAACTTCATCGAGTGCAGCATCGGTTGGTGTAAGTTGTACATTGTGTTGGGTTTTGTTTACCTTAATGCTCACGCTGTTATAGCCAATGTAACTAAATACAAGTGTGGCACCCATTTTTGTTTTAATTACATATTTCCCATTGGCATCACTCAAACTCTGATTTGTTGTGCCCTGTTCGAGAACGGTAGCGCCAATCATTTGTTGGCCAATTTCGTCGGTTATTACGCCACTTACTGTAATGTTCTGTGCCATTAGCACCATACAAAATGTCGACAAGGTCAACGCTAAAATTGCTTTTCTAAAATTTCTCATGACTTTAAATTTTTATTATCGTTTATATTCAATTAATATTTCGCTATAAAAAGAATTGTAATGACATATTCAATCCCCCTTATTGGGCTAGGGCGCTGTCTGTTTTTTTTCTTCCCTTTGTAAGTAGGATACATTTTCTTTCAAAATTCCATAAACCTAAGCAATTTTTTTTTAATTTTGTGAAATAATATTTTGACAAATCGATTAATTGCTTGAAAACCAACAATAAGATAAATGCTTTGACCGACGATGAGTTGCTTTTGCAGCTTGTTGAGTCGCGCGATATCCAATATTTGGGTATTTTGTTTAAGCGATTTATCCCAAAAGTTTATGGCACTTGCTTAAAGTATTTGAGCAATACCGAGCAAGCGCAAGATGCTGTTATGGATATTTACCAAACGGTGCAGGCTAAGTTTTTCGACCAAGATATTCAAAATTTCAGTGCTTGGTTGTATGTGGTGTCGCGCAATCATTGTTTACTACAATTGCGCAAACATAAAACAGAAAATTTTGTTAATTTTGACGAAGCACTTATGGAAAACATGCAATTTGAGCATCTTTTAGATACAGAGGTGGATGATGCAAAAATTGAAGCCCTCAATTTTTGCATGCAAACGCTTGGTGTTGAGCAAAAACAAAGCATTCAGTTGTTTTATTACGATGAAAAATCGTATGCTGATATCGTTGAATTTACAGGTTTTGCGTTGAACAAAGTAAAAAGCTATATTCAAAATGCCAAACGCAATTTGTTGCTTTGTGTAAATAAGCGATTAAAAGAGACGAATTAATTGTATCATCATATTTAAATATAGATGTTCTAATATTTTCACTTTCTTCTTTTCCCCAAGGGGGTTAGGGGGCTAAAAAATTTTCAATAGAAATGGATTTTAAAGCTTACATAAAAGGAAAACGCAAAGGCAAGGAAGCACATAATATTGAACGTGCTGCCGGGCACGATCCTTTTTTGCGCGATGCCATCGACGGCTTTGATGCTGTTGAGGGCGACCACCTTTCGTCTATTGAGTTTTTAGAAAAGCAAGTGGAGGCACTTTCGAAGCCTCGAACTCGTCGTTTCCAACCATTGTTTTGGTACAGTAGCGCTGCTACAATTTTGTTGTTGCTCGCTTTGTGGGTATTTTATCCAACCACTGAAAAAACGGATTATTTGGCTGATGAAAACAACACTTCGATAAATAGTGATATTGAAGTTTCGACAAATGACAGTGTTGAAAATTCAGTTAATACCCAAAAAATTGAAAAATTGACCAATGATAAACCTGCTAAGCAAATAGCGCAATCGAAAAGTCGAAATATACCACACGAAAGCGATTTGGCTGTTGCAAAACCTGTAGTTGCTGAAAAAAAATCAGATGCTTTGCCTGATGAAATGGATAACGGCAAACTTGTAATACCCGAAAATACAGTTGATGCAGTAGCCCAACGTACCGATGTTTTTGGGATGCGAACCATGTCGGCAAGTAAAAATGCTGTTGGTATGGCTCAAATAGCCGATGACAATAAACTTCGTGGCCGTGTGATCGACGAAAATGGCGAACCGATAATAGGAGCAACAATAACTTTTAAAGATACCTACAAGTCGGTGTTGACAGATATTAATGGTAATTTTGTAATTGATGTTCCCAAAAACAACAATCGGCCTTTGGTGCTGAGTTATATTGGTTACGAAACCAAGGAAGTGGCTGTAAACGAACCAACAATTGAAGTAAAGATGCAAGCCGACCAATTGGCTTTGAACGAAGTGGTTGTGGTGGGTTATGGGTCGCAAAAACGTAGTTCAAGAGTAGGTTCGGTTGCACGTGTCGACAATGAAGTGCGAAAAACACCCTCTGAACCCATTTTTGGAGAAAAAGAGTTTTTGCGTTTTTACGAAGTTTTACGCACCAAAAGCATTTGTAATACCCGAAAAGAGTCGCTCACTGCACGGTTTTATATCGATGAAAATGGTAATGCCACCGAGTTACAAATAGAGAAAGCGAGTTGCGATGCTATGGCCGAAGAGTTTCGCCGTATTGTTGCACAATCGCCTGCATGGACAAAACGTGATAGAATTATTGTGTTTAAATATGAGTAGTTTGGATTGTGTTTTTGCTTTAATGTTATTTGATTTAGAAATGTCGGTTATGACTCAATTATTACAATAAAAAAACAGAGAGAACTTCACAGCCCCCTCTGTTTAATTCTGTATAACTCCATAAAAATTTAATTTATGAAAAACTTCATTTAATGTATGATGCAAATATCTGACTTTCTTTTTAAATAACCAAGTGTATTTGTATAAATATTATCTAATTCTTTATAATTCTGCGTTTGTTTCTGCATCAGCATTCGAATTTTTCTCAAATTTCTTTTTGTATTCATTCGGATTGATGCCATATTCTTCTTTAAAATACTTGCGGAAATACTTTGGGTCGTTGAAGCCCACTTTGTAGGCTACTTCGTTAACAAAAAGTTGACTGCGTTCAAGCAAATCGGCAGCACGGCGTATGCGCATGTAGCGAATAAGTTCCGAGGGTGTTTTGTCGGTGAGTGCAAGTATTTTTTTATAAAAATAAACACGGCTCATGCCCATTTCTCTACAAAGGTCTTCGACCAAGAAATCGGGGTTTTCGATATTCAATTCGATTAATGCAGCGGCTTTTGCTACAAACTTTTCGTCCATCGAAGTAATTTCAATTTCGGAGGGGCACACATCAATTTTGTTGCGTATTTGGCCTTGTTGTTGCTTTTGTCGCTCAACAATGCGGTTCACTTTCAGTTGAAGCATATCCATGTTGAAGGGTTTCGAGATATAATCTTCGGCACCCGCTTCGAGCCCTGTATATTTGTTTTCGTCGCCTGTTTTTGCCGTCAGTAAAATAATAGGAATATGCGAAATTCGAATATCTTGTTTTACAGCTTTACAAAATTCAAAACCATCCATGCGCGGCATCATAACATCAGATACAATAATGTCGGGCAATTTATCGAGCGTTAATTCGAGTGCTTTAATGCCATCTTCGGCTTTAATAATGCTATATTGCTTGGCAAAGATTGAAGCAATAAACTCACGAAAATCCTCGTTGTCATCCACCACAAGCATTTGAGGCTTAGTGCTATTGTCGGTGTCAGGTATTGTGGTTTGTAGCAATGGTTTTACAGTGTCCTCGGCACTTGTGTTGGTTGTGGCAGCATTGATGGCTTCGGCTGTGAGTTGATTTTTAACTGGCAGCAACACACTAAATGTCGAACCTTTGCCCATTCGACTTTCAACATTAATAGTTCCCCCATGCAATTGTACATATTCGCTCACAATGTGAAGCCCAACGCCAGTGCCAGTTTGATGCCCATTTTCGGGGTTTTCAACACGGTAAAATCGTTCAAAAATGCGCGAAATGTCGGCTTCGGGAATGCCTAGGCCACTATCCGCAACTATTATTTTAAGATATTGCTGGTACGAGTTAAGTTCTTGTGTAAGATGCAAGCTGAGGTCAATTTTGCCACTTTCGGGGGTAAACTTAAAAGCATTAGAAAGCAAGTTATACACAATTTTTTTCATTTTATCGGGGTCGAATTCGATTCGAAGTTCGTTAATTGACGACGAGAAATGAAAGTTGATAGATTTTCGATTGGCCATATCGGTAAACGAATAACAAATATCCTTTACAAAAGCTACGGCATCTCCTACCGAGAGGTTGAGTTTGTCTTTTTTTACATCCAACTTGCGGAAGTCGAGCAACTGATTCACCAATTCGAGCAAACCATTGGCATTGCGCTGTATGATGGTTAAAAGGTTGCGTTGTTCGTTGTTGGTGTTTTCGCTCAGCAGTTTTTCAACCGGGTTGAGAATTAGTGTGAGTGGCGTGCGAAATTCGTGACTAATATTGGTAAAAAAGCGCAGTTTCATTTCGTCCATTTCGTGTAGCTGTTGCGCTTCACGCATGCTTTGCTCGCGCTCGAACTCACGTTTTTGTTTGCGCATATTGTATTTAATAATTAGCCAAATGCCCAATGCAAGTAATATTATATAAAATACCAATGCCCACCAGCTTAACCAAAAAGGCGGTGCTACTCTTATTTTAAGTATCAAAGCTTCGTTGCTCCAAACATTGTCGTTGTTGCCAGCAAATATTATAAGCTCGTAGTTGCCGGGTGCCAAATTGCTATAACTAATAAATGGCTGATTGCTCACAATCCAGTTTTTATCCAAGCCTTTGAGCATGTAGCGGTATTGGTTTTTTTCGGGGTGGAGGTAGCTCATTGCCGAAAAATGTATGCTGAAATTGTTGTAATTGTAGGCCAATTCAATATTATTGGAATGCGTAATTGATTGTTCGAGAATATTTTTAGACTTAATGCTTTTATCGGGCAAAATTTCGACATTTTCGATAAATATCCCAGTAAAAAGCGGTTTCGGAATTTCGGTATTAAATTCAATTTTGCTTGGGTCGAATTCGATATAGCCCATTGTCGACCCAAAATACAATTTACCATTAGGCGCTTTAAAAACCGCGTTTTGGTTGAAAATGGTGCTAGGCAAACCATCGTTTTCGTCGAATGTAATTACTTGATAATCGTAAGTTTTATCATTTTTGTTGTAAAGCACCGATATACAGGCCAATCCGTTGCGCGTGCCCACCCATATGCGTCCTGCATTGTCCTCCACCAGCGAAACCACTTGCTCGCTTGTAAGTCCATTGCTTTTTGTAATTTGCGTTACAGTGTTTAGGTCGGGGTTATATATATTAATTCCATTGTCGGTGGCCATCCACAGTTGATTGCGTTTGTCAACAAGTGCATGTATCATTATTACATCTGATAGTTTGTCAATCAAGTTTTTATCTTTAAAAACAGGCGATATGCTTGCCGTGGTTGTGTTAAGCACATCGATGCCCAATGATGTTGAAAGATAAATATATTGCGACGATTTAGCAAACATCGACACCACATAGTTCGACGAAAGTCCGGGGCAATTAGCCTGATTCATTGCCATAAAGTTTTGTCGGCTAGCGTCCAGTCGGTTCACGCCGCCTCCCAAAGTAGCAAACCACAAGTTGCCATCGTCATCCTCGGTTAAATCGTAAACACTTTTGTTATTAATGGCGTTTTTGTTGTTAACTTCGGGTAAGTAATGCGTGAATGTGTTGTTGCGCAAGCGGTTGAGTCCGCCCATAAAACTGCCAAACCACATATCGCCATTTTTATCTTCGAGCGACGAAATTATAATGTCCGACGAAATAGCGTTTGCATTGTTTTTATCGGCTCGAAACACAGTGAACTCTTTGTTTTTATCGTTGTAACGAATAAGTCCGCTGCCATTTGTTCCTAACCAAAGATTGTTTTTTGTGTCGAGACAAATGCTATTGATGTCCTTATTTTCGAGTTTTGGGTTGCGGTAGAAATAGAGTGGTGTTTTTTCGAATTTAAACATTTTTGAATGGTAATACGAAATGCCATTTTTGTAGGTGCCTACCCACATTATGCCAGTATTATCAGCATAAACGCTTATGACTGAATTTTGACTAATTGAGTTCGCATTTTGTGGGTCGTTGACCAAAACTTGCATTTTGTTCGTAGTTTTATTCCAAATGTTTACACCGCCATGGTCGGTAGCAATCCATATATTTCCTCCCTGCTCTTGTTCTATATCACGCACCAAATCATTTGAAATAAGTAAATCATCAGCGTTTAAAAAATCTCTTTGATTGTTGCCTGCATATCTCCATTTCGATTTTTTAAAGTCGTAAAACAACACACCTTTGTCGCCAATGCCAGGGTATATCCACGGCGAACCGTCTTTATCAATAAATAAACTTTTTTGAATTGTTGCCCCCGATTGCCATTGTTGCAAAATATTGCTTCGGAAATCGACACTATTGCTTACTAAGTTGTAACGCTCAATAAGCCCCGACAAATGCAATACCCAAAAGCAATTTTCGCCATCGCGTATATTTACAATACTTCCTTTTGTTAGTCCATTGTTGTCGGCACCTTGCCTGTATGTTATATGTTTTTTTTCTAAAACATTGTACAAATGCACGCCTACATTGGCCTGGTACAAGTAATAGTTTTTTTGCTTGTCGATATGTACAATGCTAATTGGAACTTCGATGCCTAAGGGCTCAATTACGGCTTGAATATCGCGCAGAAAATGCTCTTTCAGGGGGTCGTAAACCACATAGTTATCGCCACTTCTTATCCACAACCGACCACTAATATCTTCCTGAATGCTAGATATTGCATTAAAGCTAATGCTTTTATCGTCGTTTTTGTCTTGTTTAAAAATTTTAAACCGATAACCATCGTAGCGGTTTAGCCCAAAATTGGTGCCTACCCACACATAGCCGCGCGAATCTTTAAAAATACATTCAATTTGGTTGTTCGAAAGCCCATCTCGGTTATCAATACGTGTAAAGTTATACATATTGGCCGAAACGGTAGAAATAAATATCGAGACAAGAATAAATGTGATTAATCTCATGACAACTGATTAAAAATTAACAAAAAATTATATAGTACAAATATATATAAAATAATGCTGCATTGACGATGTGTTTTTTGCTAATAATCATTTAATCCACATCAAAAATACATTTTACCCCCTTAGGTTATCATTGAGCAACTGTATTGTGTACAATAAATAAGCAAAAGATTGTTTGTAAGCTTTATTTTTGTATTGTTCAAAATAAGTGCTTCGTAGGCTTATATCTTACGAGTATTTTATATCAACATGTTAGAAAATAAAGAAGTACTATAAATAAAATCCCAAAATTATTCATTTTATGATGATGTATATAAAAGCGATGTATAAAAAAGCTGTGATGTTATTGATGTTAGCAGTGCTTGTGGCCTGCAACCAAACTCCTTTTCAGAAAAAAGCCGATGGCATAGTTGTGAAACTTAACAAAGAAACACCCAACGCAACGCACTTGGTTCGGCTACAAGTTATGAACGATAATATTATACGTGTGAGCGCAACGCCCGAAAAAGCATTTAAAGACAATAAAAGTTTAATAGCAGTTTATGCGCCTAATGCCGATACAAAATGGGATGCCTACCAAGAAGGCAAAACGGTGGTGTTGAAAACGGCCACAACAAAAGCCATTGTTTCATTAAGCACAGGCGAAATAAGCTTTACCGACATTGACGGGAATCTCATTTTGCAAGAGCAAAATGGTGGTGGCAAAAGTTTTGAAGCTATTAATGTTGAGGGTACAAAAGGATATAGTTTTCGTCAGATTTTTGAATCGCCCGACGATGAGGCTATTTATGGTTTAGGACAACACCAGTCCGACGAGTTTAATTACAAAGGACGGAACGAGGAACTTTTTCAGTATAATACCAAAGTTTCGGTACCATTTTTTGTTTCGAGCAAAAATTATGGCATTTTGTGGGACAACTATTCGCTTTCGCGCTATGGCGACCCACGCCCTTATGCCGACCTCGATGCTTTTGCAACACTTTTCGATGTGAATGGAAAAAAAGGTGGACTTACTGCTACTTATATGGTTGATAAAGATCCCAAAAATGTTTTTGTAGTTCGTCAGGAATCTAACATAAATTACGAAGATATTAAAACTGTGAATAATTTCCCCAAGGATTTTCCTTTCAACAATGCTGCCATTAGATGGGAAGGCGAGATGCAAACCAACGAGAGTGGCTTGTTTCGTTTTAATCTTTATTATGCAGGCTATACAAGCGTTTACATCGACGATAGTTTGGTGGTGAAAGAGCGTTGGCGTACGGCTTGGAACCCGAATAGTTATAAATTCGAAATGCAACTCGATAAAAATAAACGTCACAAAATTCGCATCGAATGGCAGCCCGACGGTGGCGTTTCGTACATCGGACTAAAAGCATTAACACCTGTGCCAGATAGCATCCAAAACAAAATTTCGTTGTGGTCGGAAATGGGGCAACAAATGGATTATTATTTTATACATGGCAAAAACATCGACCAAGTAATAAGTGGATATCGCACCATTACAGGTAAAGCACAAATAATGCCCAAATGGGCAATGGGTTTTTGGCAAAGTCGTGAGCGCTATAAAACACAGGACGAGATTTTGGGTGCGCTCAAAGAGTTTCGTAGTCGCCAAATACCAATCGATAATATTGTGCTCGACTGGAACTATTGGCCCGAAACGGAGTGGGGGAGTCATAAGTTTGATGCCGAGCGTTTTCCTAACCCCAAAGCCATGGTCGATTCGATACACAAAATGGATGCACAGATAATGATTTCGGTGTGGCCTAAGTTTTACGCTACTACCGAGCATTTCAAACAATTTAAGGATATGAACGCCATGTATATGCGTGCTGTTGAAGATAGTATACGCGATTGGGTAGGGCCTGGTTATGTGGGTTCGTTTTACGATGCTTACAACGAAAAGGCTCAAAAGCTTTTTTGGAAACAGCTATACGATAACCTATACCCATTAGGAATTGATGCTTGGTGGATGGATGCTAGCGAACCCAATGTGCGCGACTGTACCGATATGGATTATCGCAAGGCATTGTGCGGCCCAACAGCCTTAGGACCATCAACCGAATATTTTAATGCCTATGCGCTTATGAATGCAAAAGCAATATACGAAGGCCTCCGTAGTGTCGACGAAAACAAGCGCGTGTTTCAGCTTACTCGCTCAGGATTTGCAGGTTTACAGCGTTATAGTACGGCCACATGGAGTGGCGATATTGCTACCCGCTGGGAAGATATGAAAGCGCAAATACCTGCTGGTATTAACTTTGCCATGAGCGGAATTCCTTATTGGACAATGGACAATGGCGGTTTTTGTGTTGAGAAACGTTACGAGCGAGCCCCCGAAGGTTCGGCCGACCGCGATGAGTGGCGCGAACTAAATGCTCGTTGGCATCAATTTGGCGCTTTTGTGCCCATTTTCCGTACGCATGGTCAATATCCTTTCCGCGAAATATGGAACATTGCCCCCGAAACACATCCGGCTTACAAAACAATGCTTTATTACACGCAATTGCGCTATAAACTTATGCCATACATTTACACCCTGTCTGCCCGCTCGTATTTCGACGATTATAGCATGATGCGTGGGTTAATTATGGATTATCCGAATGATATGAATGTGCGTAACATTGGCGACCAATACATGTTTGGCAATGCACTCATGGTTTGCCCCGTGTACGAATACAAGGCACGTAGCCGCGAGGTTTATTTCCCTGCCGGAACCGATTGGTACGACATTTACACAGGAAAAATGATAAAAGGTGGACAGAAGCTAACAGTTGCTGCACCCTATGATCGTATGCCATTGTATGTGCCTGCTGGTAGCATTTTGCCTATGGGCGATGTGGTGCAAACTACTAAGCAGGTTCAAAACGACCTCAATATTTATGTGTATGCAGGCAAAGATGGCGAATTTAGTTTGTACGAAGACGAAGCTTTGAATTACAATTATAGCAAAGGCAAGCATTCGAACATTAAATTCAGTTTTAATAATAGCACTAAAACACTCGAAATTGCTGCCCGCGAAGGTTCGTTCGAGGGAATGATACCCAATAGGAAATTTAATATAGTGCTGATTGACAATAATAATGCTGCTGGCATTGATGGAAAAATAAAAACCTCAAAAACAATAGAATATAATGGAAAGAAAGTTTCAGTAAATCTTTAATAAAATATATATGTTAACTTTTAAAATAAAAAATGCTAAGTATGAATGAAAAACGAGTATTTAATTGCGTTCAAAGGCCTAAACGGGCTTTTCTGAACAAGTTTGCAATTATTGTTGTTGCGCTAAGCCTTTCGGTTTTAACTTTTGCCCAGGGCACAAGTGCACGCGGAACGGTGGTGTCGTCGTCAAACAATGAGCCACTTATTGGTGTAAGTGTTTTGGTGGTCGAAACTGGGCAAGGAACTGTAACCGATATTGACGGAGTTTTTAAAATTAATGCCAATGTAGGGCATACATTAAAAATTTCGTATGTAGGTTTCAAAACACAAGAGCTTAAAGTTACAGATGCCAGTTTAACTGTGCGTTTAGTTGAGGATACCGAGTTGCTCGAAGAAGTAATTGTGGTGGGTTATGGCGTGCAGCGCAAAAAACTTAACACAGGTGCCACACTACAAGTAAAGGGCGATGAGTTATCGAAAATGAACACTGTAAATCCATTGCAAGCGCTACAAGGAAAAACTCCGGGCGTGAACATTAGTTCTACTTCGGGACAACCCGGTGCTGGATTGAAAGTGGTGGTGCGCGGTTTGGGTACCATAGGCAATTCGGGTCCCTTGTACATTATCGATGGTATCGAAGGTGATATCTCGCTGGTAAATGCTTCTGATATACAGTCGATTGACGTGTTGAAAGATGCTGCTTCGGCTGCCATATATGGAGCACAGGCTGCCAATGGTGTAATTTTGGTAACCACCAAACAAGGTGTCGAAGGAAAAGGCAGGGTAAGTTTCGATGCTTATTATGGTGTGCAAAATGCAATACGTAAAATGCCTATGCTCAATGCCAAACAATACAAGATAATTATGGATGAGCAGGCTGTAAATTCAGGTTCTACACCCTTCAATTGGGGTGCAATGGGCGATTTGGCCGATACCGATTGGGTGTCGCAAATGATTAAAAACGATGCTATTACCGAGAGTTATTCGTTTAATGTAAATGGAGGTTCGGCAAGTTCGGTTTATTCTATGTCGTTAAGCTATACAGGCCAAGAAGGTATTGTTGGCGGACGCGATGTTTCGAACTACGAGCGTTATGGTTTTCGTCTTAATACGGAACATAAATTGTACAAAGATATTTTGAAAATAGGACAACATTTAAATTTCAATTATATCAAAAACACAGGAATAAATGTAGGCAATCAGTACAACAACACATTGCGTTCGGCATTTACTACTTCGCCCTTAGCGCCTGTGTTTAGCGATAATAATATTTTTGATAGTCCGTACAACGATACAAGCAACTCGTTATGGTACAAAGGCGATGGTAACCCATATGGAAACATGATGACCAACACCAACAACTTGAACGATGCACAACGCTTATCGGGCGATATTTACGCCGAACTCGAACCGATTAAAAATTTGAAAGTACGCTCATTAATAGGTTTAAACTATTATGCAAGCGAGTATCGCAGCTATTCGCCTTTGTATCAGTTTTCTATTTACAGCTACAACAAACAACACACTACCATTAATCAAAGTATGGGTAAAGGTCATACAATGACATGGACAAACACAGCATCATACGATTTCAAAATAAACGAAGACCATGCATTTAATGCTTTGGTGGGTATGGAAGCTTTGCGCTATCAAGGCACATCATTGAGCGCGTCGAACTGGAATTTGTTGGCACAATTTGATGATTTTGCACATGCTTACCTCAGCAATACCACCGGAAAGGCTTATTTGGATGAGGATGGCAATGTGGTCGAAACTCGTTCGGTAAGCGGTCGCCCCGAAAATCTTTATCGTCGCGTATCGTATTTTGGACGTTTGGGCTATAATTACAAGGAAAAATATCTTTTCAATGCTACGTTGCGTGCCGATGGTTCGTCGAAATTTGCTCGTGGCAATCGTTGGGGATATTTCCCCTCAGTATCTGCCGGTTGGTTGGTAAGTAGCGAAGATTTTTTGAGTGAAACAAGTAATTGGCTCGACCAATTGAAACTACGCGCCAGTTGGGGACAAGTGGGAAATCAAGATATTGAAGATTTTCAATATGCATCGCCTATCAACACTTCGACAGGTTATTCAAGCGACAATCCGGCTGCATTTTATAATTTTGGTACAGGCGGAACAAATGTGCCAGGTGCTTATCCTAGCCGATTGTCGAACCCAAATGTACGTTGGGAAACTTCCGAACAAACAAATGTTGGTATCGATGCTCGTTTGCTCAACAATAGGCTGGGTTTTGTTGCCGATTTTTACATTAAAACTACCAAAGATTGGCTAGTGAAAGCCCCAATATTAGGTACTGCAGGTGCTGGTGCTCCATTTATCAATGGTGGCGATGTAAAAAATACAGGTATTGAGCTTGCTTTGGATTGGAACGACAGAATTGGTAAAGTTCGTTACAACATAGGCGTTAATGGTGCTTATAACAAAAACGTAGTGGGCAATATTCCTACCGAAGATGGTATAATTCATGGTTTAACCAATATGTTATACGATAACTCCGAAGAGTTTTATCGTGCACAAAACGGACATGCTATTGGTTATTTCTGGGGCTACCAAACGGCTGGTATTTTCCAAAACCAAACCGAAATTGATGCGTGGAAACAAGCTGGTAAAGCTATTTTGCAAAACAATGTAAAACCGGGCGATGTAATTTATGTAGATCAAAATAATGATGGTATAATAAACAACGAAGATAAAGTTGATTTGGGTAATGGTTTGCCTACCTTTACTTATGGCTTTAATTTTGGTATCGAGTACAAAGGTTTCGACCTTAGCATTAATGCCAATGGTGTAGCGGGTAATAAAATTGTACAATCATTGCGCAATCACACCAACAAACAGGCCAATTATAGCACATCTATCCTCAATCGTTGGACGGGTGAAGGAACATCGAACCGCATGCCGCGCGTTACCGAAACCAATGTGAACTGGCAGTTTTCGGACCTTTATTTGCATGATGGCGATTTTCTTCGCATAAGCAATATTACACTTGGATACGACTTTGCTAAACTTATGAAGTTAAGCTTTGTGAGCCAATTGCGCATTTACGGTCAGGTGCAAAATGCTTTGACATTTACAAAATACGATGGCATGGACCCCGAAATTGGATACGGAACCTCGGGTTGGGTATCGGGTATCGACCTTGGTTACTACCCACGTCCGCGTACATTCTTGGTTGGAGTAAATCTTAAATTTTAAAACTTTAATATTAATATCCTATGAACAAAATAAAA
>CAZEVV010000052.1:0-2348 GCA_964515675.1 uncultured Paludibacter sp.
CCATAAATTGCAATAACTACAAAGCAAATTAAAGGCAGCACAAACGAGAAATTAACAGCTGGCAATGCGCCAACTGTACCAAGGTCGATAATAGCACCTTGCAACGGAGGCATAAGTGCACCACCCACAATGGCCATTACCAAACCAGCAGCTCCCAATGTTGCATCGTTGCCAATGCCTTCGAGCGCAATGCCATAAATGGTAGGGAACATGAGCGACATGAAAGCCGACACCGCAATAAGGCAATACAAGCCAACCATTCCTTGAAAGAAAATAACGCCCAAAGTAGTTGCAATGCCACCCAATGCAAAAAATGTGAGCAGCATGCGCGAATTTACATAACGCATAAGGAAAGTGCTTATAAAACGGCTCGTGAGGAAAATTCCCATGGCCATTATATTATAATTTTGTGCATCGCTTTTGCTAATTCCCAAATTTTCGGCATACTGTATAATAAATGTCCAGCACATAATTTGAGCAGCTACATAAAACACTTGTGCAATAACTCCTTCGCGGTATTTTTTATTTTTAAATAATCGGCCAAACGAGTCTTTCACGCTGCTTTTGTCGGTTGAAGTTCCTGTTTCGGGCATTTTGAAAAAATAAATGAGCAAAAACATGGCAATCACTACAAACCCAAGTATTACGTAAGGATTGCGAATAATCTCTAAGTCGTGCGAGCGAACAACTGCTTTTTCGGCAGCACTCATTGTTTCGAAAATTATATCGCCATTGGCATTGCGCAAGTCCGATTGCAATGAGCTAAGTATGAAGTTTGAAGCCACAAACATGCCCAGCAGCGAGCCCATGGGGTTGAACGATTGTGCCAAATTGAGGCGTCGCGTAGAAGTTTCTTCGGATCCCATCGATAGTATATACGGATTGGCTGTTGTTTCGAGAAAAGCCAAACCGAAAGTAAGTATATACAACGATAGCAAAAAGAATTCGAATATCTCGTATTTTGCAGCAGGGTAAAATAGCAAAGCGCCTGTTGCATACAGTGCCAAGCCAAGTAAAATGCCTTTTTTGTAACTATAGCGACGTACAAAAAGCGCTGCCGGAATGGCCATTGTTGCGTATCCGCCATAAAAAGCAAACTGAATGAGTGCTGCTTTTGCATTCGAAATTTCCATTACGGTTTTGAATGCTGCAACCATGGGGTTGGTCATATCGTTGGCAAAGCCCCAAAGAGAAAATAAACTTGTTATCAGAATAAAAGGAAGCAAAAGTTCCTTTGCTACAATTTTTGTGTTCGACATATTGAAATGATTGTATTAGATGTTATTTTTATTATACAAAAGGATAATCGGCAGCTATTAATCCAGCATTTTTCATATCGCCCCAAAAGGCTGGAGGTACTTGCGTAGTTACCGACACAATATTGCTTAGCACATTTTGTGGTTTCGAGGTGTTAAGCGCAATACTTACCACACCAGGAGCAGTAGTAGCAAAACTTATGCATGCTACGGCCGGAACGATTTGGTGTTTGTCGCAGAGGGCAAAAAATTGTTCGCGCCAATCGAAAATGGCTTTGTGCGCAGCATTGTCGGGCGTAATGAGTTGGTAGTCGAAATAATCGCCACCAATTAAAAAGCCAGCATGAAAAACAGCCGAGTTGACAATGCTAATGTTTTTGCTGTGAAGCATTTGCATAAAGTCGAGCAATTCCTTTGGATGATGCATAATTGTCATGCTATTGGCAAACATCACCCAGTCGAGCTCCACGGCATTTGCAATAGCTTCGATGGTACGCCAGTTTTTTGCTCCCACGCCAATGGCTTTCACTTTTCCAGCCTTTTTTAAGTCGCTCAGTGCGCGATAAGCTTCCACAATATCGGCAAAAAGCTTTTGGTATTCCTCGTCGTTAGTAGCCATGGCCAAATACTCGTCGGGGTCGTGCACCGATGCCAATTGCGGTTTGTAAATGCCACCGAGCAATTCGTTGCCTTGCTCGTAGCATGTTATAATGCCATCGTAACTTATGTCCTGCACAGCATCGTGCTCAATATTCATCCACACACCTTTTTCGAATGTAGGCTCATCGCTCGTAAGAGGCACACGCTTCCAACCCAATTTATTGCTAATAATTACATTCTGAGGGTCAACATTCAGTTTTGTTAGGCACTCGCCCAATTTCTCGAGAGCTAATCCAGCGCCGTATTTTCCCGCACTATCAAACAGCACACCTTGCGGCATGTTGTCGATGCATTGTTGTACAATTTCGAGTTTTGTATTGTCGCTCAAAGCCGTGTACAAATTACCCAAAGCACTAGTGCCGAAAATTATCGGCGGAACAAATACACCTGTGTTGCCTATTTCATTTAAAACCATTTTTATATTTACAATTT
>CAZEVV010000052.1:2448-15672 GCA_964515675.1 uncultured Paludibacter sp.
CTTTTATCGACGTTTTTTTTGTTGATATGTACTTTACTAATATTAAATGACTATATTTGTGTAAGTATTTACCAACAAATGACAAAGATATTGATATAAGCTTATATATTATTTGTATAAACAAAACAATTTTATGTATAATTCAAACATTGTAGCACAATTGCCCGACAAGCAAAAGTACGACCCATGGGTAAATCAGCAGAATATTACCGATGTACGTATCAGCATTCATTGCAGTAGATATTGGATGTTGTCGGAGTGGGAATGCGAACGCATGTCGTACCCATTTTGGCGCTTGTATCACAGTCGCACAGGCGGAGGTTTTATACATTACGAAAACAAAACAATCGAAATTGGCAACAACGAACTGATAGTTATACCGCCCTACACATCATTTTCGAGCTATTTGCACACGCCCTCAAAAGGCGCAACCGACCGCATTGCTGGCGAAAAAATTATCGACGAAAATTCAATTTCGCAATACCAAGAAAAGCATTATGTCGACCAATTATTTGTACATTTCAATCTCGGTTTTCCGTTCGACAATGCTAGCAAGGGCATTTACCGCGTACACCTCAACAACGAATGGCTGTTATCGACATTGCACATCGAGCAGCGCATTATTGAGCAACCCAACGAGATAAGTTTCGATTTGGCTTTGGGCATCAATGCGCTGTTAACATATTGCTTGTTCAGTTTAAGTAAGCAGTTGTGGAGTGCACAAATTATCGATGCACGCATTGAGCAACTTTTGGTTTACATCGACCAAAATTTGTCAGAAAAGTTGAGTAACGAACATTTGAGCGATAAACTATCGATGGCTCAAAACTCATTTGCACGTTTGTTTCGTAACGAAATGAAATGCAGTGTGCAAGCTTACATACAACAAAAGCGCATCGAAAAGGCAATTATGCTTTTGCATCATCGCAAGGGCGATATCGACGATATTGCTATGGCCTGTGGCTTTTATGATCGATTTCATTTTTCGAAGATATTTAAAAAAATCACCGGACAATCGCCAGCTTTGTACAAACGAAAATATGTGCCACGCTAGGTGAAAATTTTACAAAACTTCACAAAGATGTGGTCGAGAATGTTCGCTTATGACACCACCTCGTTGTCACTACTGACACCGCATCGGTGTAGCTACTGACACCACAGTGGTGACAAATGTTAATGGAATGTACGATAAAAATGATAATACGTTTTCAAAAATCAAACAATAATATATGGTGCTGATTTTTAATTCCACCAAATTCGGTGGAATTAAAATCAAATAAAAAATGTCTGATCGTTGAAAATTCAAAGAAGTTTTTATTTGAAGATTTGTGATATAGAGTTGTAATTCAATGCAATTATGCGATTAATTGTCGTTCAGCATTTACACTCTCTCAAGGCGCGAAGCATCCATGCGTAAAAGTATAAATAGCAAAATTGTGAAACTCCACAACGACGAGCCTCCATAGCTGAAAAACGGTAGTGGGATACCAATTACTGGCATTATGCCCAGCACCATGCCTATGTTAATGAGCAAGTGGAAAAATACTATGGATACAACCGAATAGGCGTAAATGCGATGAAAAGCTTCGCGTTGTCGTTCGGCAATGTGTAGCAATCGCATCAGAAACAGCCAAAAAATGACTAGTACCAATGTAGAGCCCCAAAAGCCATGCTCTTCGCCTACGGTGCAAAATATGAAGTCGGTGTCCTGCTCGGGTACATATTTGAGTTTGGTTTGTGTGCCATTGAGCAAGCCTTTGCCCCAAAAACCACCCGACCCGATGGCTATTTTCGATTGATTGACATTGTAGCCTGCACCTGCCAAATCTTCCTCCATGTTGAGTAGTACTTTGATACGAATTTGTTGGTGCGACTCAAGTACATTATCGAACAAGTAGTCGGCCGAAAAACTGAACGCTACTGCACCAACTGTGATTGCAGCTACGAGCCAATACTTTTTATAATTCTGAAACAATGCAATGGCAGCCCAATAGCATGCGGCTACGAGTGTAAAAATCATGGCCACAATATCCAAATCGATGATCCACCAAATGCTCATTATCAGAACTACTAATGTAGTTGCAGCCATTGCGCCAAGCAGTATGAGGCCGAATTTAAAATGCCGATAATCGAAAAAGGCGTAATAAAGTTGTATGGCAATAACAATGAACATGGCCACCACCATTCCCCAGGTGCCATAATTCATTTCGGGCACTATGGGCTCGATGCCAAACCGTATAACGACAACAAAAAGTATGATGGCAAGAAGCGTGAGCAGTAGTATAATGCCATTCATGCCTTCGCGATAAAAAACGAAAAGAAAGGCCGTAAAAACCAATGCTGTACCTGTTTCTTTTTGTAGCACAATAATGGCAAAAGGCAAAAGCACAAATAGCGCAACAATAAAAAGATCTTTGAGTGTTTTGAGTTTGTAGTTGTAGGCACTCATAAATTTCGAAATGGCTAATGCTGTGGCCATTTTTGCCAATTCGGCAGGCTGAAAACTCACTGGGCCAAACACCAACCACGAGCGCGAACCCTTAATGTTGGGCGAAATGGACTCGGGCGCCACCAATGTAAAAAGTAATAAAAGTATGGCTCCGCCGTAAATAATATAGGCGAAGTAATTGTACATGCGGTAGTCGATGAGCAACAACATGCCCGCAATGCCAAATGCAGTTATAATCCAAACAAATTGCTTGCCCGCACGATTGTCCCAGTCGAGTATGCTCGATTGGTCGAACTCGTAGCTAGCACCATAAATGCTTATCCACCCAAAAACAACTAGCACCACATACATCAATACCGTAGGCCAGTCGAAAGCATATTTAATAGTTGTGTTTCTTGACATCTGGATTTGTTGATGATGTTGATATTCTTTCTAATAACTCTTGTCGCTCAATTTTTCGAGTGAGGTACATTTCCATCATGAGCGATGAAATGGGCGCTGCCCAAGTTGCGCCAAAACCCGAATTTTCGACCACTACTGCAATGGCAATTTGCGGGTTTTCGCGTGGAGCAAAACCTACAAACAACGAGTGGTCCTTGCCATGGTTATTTTGCACTGTACCTGTTTTACCACACATTGTCATACCTGGTATTTTTGTGCGCCTACCCGTACCATATTCAAACACGCGCCACATACCTTCAATAACTATGGGGAAATGTTTTTTATCCACCGCTGTTTGATGCACACGTTTTTGCATGGTGTCGTTTTTGTTTAAGTGAGGCGTAATGTAATAACCCTCGTTGGCAATGGCAGCCATGGTGTTGGCCAATTGCAAGGGAGTTACCAATATCTCGCCTTGTCCTATCGAGAGCGATCGAATGGTCATTGATCGCCAACCTGTTTCGCCAAAATAGCGGTTGTAAAAACTTTCGCTTGGTATGTTGCCACGCGATTGTTCGTACACATCACTGTCTTCGAAGCGATGTCCCATGCCAAAGCTTAGCATAGCATCGCGCCATTCGTTGTAGCTTTTCTTGAACTCAACATTTTTGTGTCCGTAGCCTCTTTTTTCAATGGCATCGCGAAAAGCATACCAGAAGTATGGATTACAACTTTGCTCCATGGCATTGAGTATGTTTACGGGCGAACCGTGTGAGTGCGAGCATTTTATTGGTTTTGAACCAGCACCACTACATGGGTGTATCGTTTTCTCGGTGAGTCCACCCATTTCGAGACAAACAAGAGCTTGTACTGGCTTAAATGTTGAGCCAGGCGAATATTGTGCTTGCGTAGCCCTATTCATGAGTGGCTTTGTAGGGTCGCGCGTGAGTGCTGCGTAGTTTTTCGATCGTTGTCGGCCTACGAGCGACGAGGGGTTAAAGGTAGGGTTGGATACCAAAGCTAAAATTTCGCCTGTTTTTGGTTCGATGGCCACTACGCTACCCATTTTACCATTGAGCAGTTTTTCGCCCAATATTTGTAATTCAATGTCGAGTGTGAGTATCAGGTTTTCGCCAGCTTTAGGGGAAACATCCATTCGGCCTTCTTCGTAGCGGCCTTTGATGCGACCACGCGCATCGCGCAAAAGAATTTCGACACCTTTTTCGCCGCGTAAATCTTTTTCGTAAGTAAATTCAACACCATCGCGCCCAGCATAGTCGCCCGAACGATAGTATGGGTCATCGTCGATGCGTTTTTGCGACACCTCGCCAATACTGCCCAATACGTGTGCAGCATGTGGATAAGCATACTCGCGCAAAGTACGGTTTTGTATATAAAAACCCGGATATTTGTACAATGATTGTTGTAAAGTTGCAATGTCGCCAATGTCAAGCTGTGTCATAAATACTTGTGGCGTGTACGAAGAGTAACCTCTGTTTTTTCGTCGGTCCTTAATGTCTTCAATGCGTTTATCGAAATAAGATTTGCTTATTCCCAAATCTTTGCAAAACGAAAGCGTGTCGAGGCCCGATATTTCGCGCATAATCAATACAACATCGTAGGCCGGTTTGTTGTAAACGAGCAATACATTGTTGCGGTCGTATATTAAACCTCGTGGCGGGAAAAGCGTTTTTTTAAGAAATGCATTGCTGTCGGCACCTTCTTTGTAGCGTGTTTCGATAATTTGCAGCGAAAACAAACGCACAATATACACTATCAAAACAACAGTAATGATAGTAGCAAATATATATCGTCGACTTTGTAAATTATCGTTTATCATGTTTATTAATATTGACACCTCTCCCTAATCCTCGAAAAATTACCCCGATTTATCGGAGCTGCCCCGTCCTTCGGGGGAGGAGCGAGAAGGGTTGATGATTGAATGTGTTTTCTGTTTTTTTAGTTTGTTGATAATTGCTTTTGCACCCCAACCCGAAACTTCTTTCTCCCCCTGTGGGGATTGTGGGCTTCGAAACCTCCCTCGTAAATTCGGGAGGCAGGCCCGAAACGCGTAATAAATTACCTTTTCTTAAACGACTGTATGCCTAAAATGATAATTATACTAACGGCCGAACTAAGAATTATTTTGAGTAAAAGTAATCCAAAATTATTGAAACCAAATGATTCGAGTAAAAATAATGTTATATGATGAATAAAGACCAATAAAAACACATATTTTACATAAACCGCAAGTCCGAAAGTTCGAAACGAAGGCATTGGATTGCTACCTTCTTCGATGTTGATAATAAGTTTTGTAATAAAAGGCATTACATAAGCCATAAGCACTGTTGCAAAGGCGTGCATGCCAAGTGTGTTGGCAAAAGCATCGATAGTTATACCCAAGCCAAAAGCGAGCAATAAAGTAGCCCAACGTGGGAACTTCACTGGCAACGAAAGTATAAAAAGCACGTAAATATAGGGATTGAGAAATCCGAGAAATTGTATGTTGTTGAGTACGAGCACCTGTGTCAATACCAACGATACAAATAAAACTATGTATTGAATAAATACTAACATATATTATTGTTGTGCTTTAAGTTCCAAATCGTTTTGTTCGTTGTAATTCAAATAATTTATTACCCTAACATGGGTGAGTGTGCGGAAGTTGACGGCCAATTTTATTTTTATATTATAAAATGGATCACTTTCTTTAATATTAAAATCGTCAACAGTACCAATAGGTATCCCTTCGGGGAAAGTACGTGTAAATGCACTTGTAGTAAGCGTGTCGCCCAACGAAAACTCTACATGTCGTGCAATGTCTTGCAGCTGTGCAAATCGGTAGTCCGCTGCATCCCACATTATTAAGCCATTGTAATTGTTGTGCTTAAATTTTGCATTCAGCTTAATGTTTTGGTTGAGTATTGGGATAACAACAGCAAATTTATCCGAAACTTCTTTTACAATTCCCACAACGCCTTCTTCGCTTATCACACCCATATCAACATGCACACCATCGCGTTTGCCTTTGTTGATTGTAATGTAGTTGAGCAATTTATTGGTTGAATTGTTGATTACTTTTGCCGAAATGAGTTTGTATTGCATTTCGGGCGGAATGCGATACTGCAAAGAGTCGTCGGTTTTGGGCTGTAGGCTGTTTAATTGGTTTTGTAGGTTAAGCAATTCGTTTTTGAGTTGGGTGTTTTCTTCCGAAAGACTCTCGTTGGCCGCACTCAATTTGAAAAATTCGACCACCGAATTACTCATTTGAAAAAAACTAGCTACCACCGAGTTACTCGACGACAATACTATGCTTTTTTGATATTCCTGATGTCTTACGACCAAAGTAAACGAAATTATTTCCAAAAACAGAAATAAAAACAATGTACTGTATGTTATTAAAAAATTTATCAGGTTTCTCATTGCATCAATTGATGTTGTATTATGATTGCTATGTTCTAAGGCAAAAAATGGTAAATGTACTGACTTGTATTTTTATTGTGTCGATACATTTACCATAATATTATTTTATTGTTTTGTTAATCAAGAAATGTTACATGAAAACAGTCCGAATTTGCCGAAAAACATCATTTCAATTCCTCTCGCTTTCAGGGCAATCCCAATTGCAAATGGAACAAATCTTCAAAATTTGATTATCGAATAAGGAATGAAAATTTGTCGGCGTTTTTAAGTGCAATGCCTGTACCGCGTGCAACGGCGCGCAACGGATCTTCGGCAATATGAAACTGAATGTTCAATTTATCAGTCAAACGTTTGTCGAGACCGCGCAACAAAGCGCCACCACCAGCCAAATAAATACCTTTTTGTACAATGTCCGAGTACAACTCGGGAGGTGTTTGTTCGAGCGCACTTAAAATGGCCGCTTCAATTTTCGAAATCGATTTTTCGAGGCAATGCGCCACTTCTTGGTACGAAACAGGCACTTGCATAGGCAATGCTGTCATACGATTCGGGCCATGCACAATATAATCGTCTGGCGCATCTTCTAAATCGGTAAGTGCAGCACCAACATTAATTTTGATTAATTCGGCTGTGCGCTCGCCCACTTTTATGTTGTGCATGCGACCCATGTACTCTACAATGTCGGCCGTGAGGTCGTCGCCAGCAATACGAATCGATTTGTTCGACACGATACCACCCAACGAAATTACAGCAATTTCGGTCGTACCACCGCCAATATCAACAATCATACAGCCAGTAGGCGCTTCCACATCGATGCCAATGCCAATAGCAGCAGCCATGGGTTCGTAAATCATATACACTTCGCGGCCACCAGCGTGCTCCGACGAGTCGCGTACGGCACGTATTTCAACCTCGGTACTGCCCGACGGAATACAAACCACCATTTTGAGCGAAGGCGTAAAGAAACGACTTTTTGTAGGAATCATTTTTATCATGCCACGAATCATTAATTCGGCAGCATAGAAATCGGCAATCACACCATCGCGCAGCGGACGTACAGTGCGTATGCCTTCGTTTTCTTTACCTTGCATTTGGCGTGCTTTTTCGCCTATGGCAATCAACTTGTCGGTGCGTTTATCGAGTGCTACCACCGATGGCTCGTCAACAACAATTTTGTCGTTGTGTATAATGATTGTATTGGCCGTTCCAAGGTCAATTGCAATTTCTTGTGTAAATGAAAATAAACCCATTGTGTGCTTTTTGTTTGTGTTTTTTATTTTCTAAAAAATATATCAATGTTTTTTTTTCGTCATTCAACAAATCTTCAAATTGTTAAATCTTCAATCCCGATAGCAATCGGGACAAATCTTCCAATCTTCCAATCTTCCAATTTTAAAGACTAATGTTTAAAATGACGACATCCAGTTGCTACCATCGACAGCCCATTTTTGTCGCAGCTATCAATAGAGTCTTGGTCTTTAATCGAACCTCCGGGCTGAATAACATCGGTAATGCCTGCTTTTGCCGCTATTTCCACACAGTCGGGGAAAGGGAAAAAGGCATCCGAGGCCAGTACCGCTCCGTTGAGGTCGAACTCGAACGAACGCGCTTTTTCGATGGCTTGATTCAAAGCATCGACACGCGATGTTTGTCCTACGCCGCTCGCAATCAGCTGTTTGTTTTTTGCTAAAACGATAGCATTCGATTTTGTGTGTTTTACAATTTTGTTGGCGAAAATTAAATCTTCGATAACTTCGTCCGACGGTGCTAATTTTGTAAGCACTTTCATGTCGTCTTTGTTCTCTACACGCAAATCTTTGTCCTGCTCGAGCACACCATTCAGCAACGAACGGAATTGTTTTGCAGGTAATTTATTGTCTTTCAGAATAAGAATTATTCTGTTTTTCTTCTGACTCAATATTTCAATTGCCTCAAAATCGTAATCGGGTGCAATTATAACCTCGAAGAATAGTTTGTTAACCTCTTCGGCTGTAGCTTTATCCACCACAGCATTGGTAATGAGCACGCCGCCAAATGCCGATACAGGGTCGCCAGCCAAAGCCGCATTCCAAGCATCAACAAGTACTGGTCGCGAAGCCAAGCCACAAGCATTGTTGTGTTTGAGTATGGCAAAAGTAATGTCTTCGAAATCGTTGATTAAGTTTACGGCCGCATCAATATCGAGCAAGTTGTTGTACGATATTTCTTTGCCTTGTACTTGTTCGAACATGTCGTCGAAATTGCCATAATACACACCAGCTTGGTGCGGGTTTTCGCCATAACGCAACGATTTTGCATTGTTGGCACTCATTCTGAAGGCCGATTTCTCAGTGCCATCGAAGTAGTTAAAAATGGCGCTATCGTAATGCGACGAAACTGCAAAAGCTTCTTTGGCAAACCAACGACGCTCTTCGATGCTTGTTTCGGCTCCATTTTCTTGTATCAAATTCAAAAATGGTTCGTACTGGTCCTGCGAAGCAACAATAACCACATCTTTGTGGTTTTTTGCAGCTGCGCGTATCAGCGATATGCCACCAATATCAATTTTTTCGATAGTTGTTGGCTCATCGGCGCCAGCAGCTACGGTAGCCTCAAAAGGATACAAATCGACAATTACTAAGTCAATCTCTGGAATTTCGTAAGTATTTATTTGCTCAACATCTTGTTCGTTGTCGCGACGAGCTAAAATTCCGCCGAATACTTTTGGGTGAAGTGTTTTTACCCTGCCGCCTAAAATCGATGGGTAACTGGTTAAATCCTCAACCGCACTGCAAGGTATGCCAAGCGACTCGATGAAAGATTGCGTTCCACCAGTTGATAAAAACTCTACACCACAATTGTGTAATTCTTTGATAATTACGTCCAATTTATCTTTTTGATAAACAGACACTAAAGCTCTTTTAATTTTCTTACGTTCCATATAGAGGGATGCTCATTAATTTATGGGATGCAAAACTACAAAAAAACATTGAGTTATTCAAAAATATTATGACATTTTGTGCTTGATTTTTAAATACTTTAGTCATATTGCTTTTTCTGGTACTTTAATGCCGATTTTTAGCGCTTTGTGTGCACCGTTTTTTGGTTTTTGGGCAGCACAGTTTTGTAGTTTGTACAAACGCATTTTAAAAACAGGTTTTGCATTATAAATGAATGTTTAATGCTCATTTTTCGAAATAAAGTAATACCTTTGAAACTTTAATTGAAATTTTATTAAAAAAAATAATTTATGCCCACTGAAAACAAAAATGATGCAACTACCAAAGTAGCATTGCACCCACTCAATATTCATCGCGAAGCTTACGATTTCGATGCTTTGATAGCGCGCACGCCTGAGCTTGGCAAATATGTGAAGCCCAATGCATATGGTGCTTTGTCGATAGATTTTTCGAATCCCAAAGCTGTAAAATGGCTCAACAAAGCTTTGCTTAAATTGTATTACGATTTGGAATATTGGGATATTCCAGCAGCTTATCTTTGTCCGCCCATACCCGGACGGGCCGATTACATACATCACATAGCCGAGTTGCTGAGTACTTGTGCATTCGGAAAAATTCCGCGTGGACTAAAAGTTAAATGTATGGATATAGGTGTGGGTGCCAGTTGTGTGTATCCTGTGATTGGCGCAAAGGCTTATGGTTGGTCGTTTGTTGCGTCGGATATCGATGAGGATGCATTGGCATCGGCCGACAAAATTTTGCGTCACAATGCATTTTTACAAAAACATGTTGCGTTGCGTTTACAAACAAATCCTAAAGATATTTTTCATGGCATAATGTTGCGCAGCGAGCCTATCGATGTAGCCATTTGCAATCCGCCATTTCATGCATCGGCCGAAGAAGCAACGGAAGGCACATTGAAAAAGCTGAGTAGCTTGAAGGGCAAAAAAGTAACAACTCCTGTACTCAATTTTGGTGGTATAAGCAACGAGCTTTGGTGCGAAGGAGGCGAGGTGCGCTTTATACTCGACATGATACGACAAAGCAAACAGTTTTCGAGTAATTGTTTGTGGTTTAGCACTTTGGTTTCAAAGCAATCGCATCTCGAAATACTCAAAAAAGCCCTGCAAACCGCTGGCGCATTCGACATTAAAGAAATAAAAATGGGTCAAGGTCATAAAATAAGTCGCATTTTGGCATGGACATTTCTCAACAAAGCCCAACAGCAAAAGTGGGTGCTTGCTAGGTGGTAATGTTGCTTGGGGTTAAGTGCAATAAAAAAATCGACACGCATATGTTTGCATGTCGATTTTTTTTTTATAAATATTTTGTATTCAATTAAATGGAGTTTATCATTATAACAATGATGCATTTCTTACAATGTTTTTTCGGTAGTTGTGATATAAAAGTAATACATTTCGTAAAAAATATTCAATACTGCATTGTTACTCCCCGTTTAATTGGTTTGACGACTGTTTGCTTACAATTTAAAATTAGCTTCTCACTTTTATGTCCGATGCTTCTTCGCCATGTTGTGTAATGTCGAGGCCTTTTTGTTCTTGCTCGGAACTTACACGCATAGGCAAAATTATATCGGTAAGTTTATACAGTAAGTACGAACCCCCAAATGCAAATACGCTTACAATTGCTAAACCTAGTAAATGATAAAGAAAAGTAGTAGTTTCGCCATAAATTAACCCCACTTCTTTGGCAAAAATACCTGTGAGTAACATACCTACAATACCGCCCAATCCGTGACAAGGAAATACATCGAGTGTATCGTCGATATTGGTGCGCGACTTGAGTCGTACTGCCACATAACTTATTAATGAAGCAAAAAAACCAAAAAACACACTTTGCCCAACAGTTACAAAACCAGCTGCTGGTGTAATAGCTACCAAGCCCACCACAGCACCAATGGCAGCACCAGTTGCCGAGCGTTTTTTACCTATTGCACCATCAGCCAAAAGCCAAGTGAGCATAGCAGTAGCCGAGGCAATGTTGGTGTTTACAAAAGCTGTTACCGCCAACCCATCAGCAGCCAATGCCGAGCCTGCGTTAAAACCAAACCAGCCAAACCAAAGCAAACCTGTGCCCAAAAGTATGTAAGGAATGTTGGTAGGTTGTGTTTCTTTCACATTTTTGCGTTTACCTAGGAATATAGCGCCACTCAAAGCCGCAAAGCCAGCCGAAATATGTACTACGGTACCACCTGCAAAGTCCAACACACCCCATTCGCGCAAGAAACCTTCGGGATGCCATGTCCAGTGTGCCAAGGGAGCATAAATAAACAACGAGAATAATATGATATAAAGCATGAGCGACGAAAAGCGCACGCGCTCGGCCAAACCGCCGGTGATAAGTGCTGGCGTGATGATGGCAAATTTGAGTTGGAACATGGCAAAAAGTGCAAACGGAATGGTTGCAGCAAAAGCATCGTTGGGCGCAATGCCTACATTTTTGAACATGGCAAAGGTAAGCGGATTACCAATAATGCCGCCTATGCTATCGCCAAAGGCCAAGCTAAAACCCACAACTATCCACAAAACACTAATAATGCCCAATGCAATAAAACTTTGCAAAAGTGTGGATACTAAGTTTTTGTAGCGCACCATGCCACCGTAAAAGAAGGCCAAGCCAGGAGTCATTAAAAGCACAAGCGCCGATGCCATAAGCATCCAGGCGGTGTCGGCAGCATCAAGTTCAATGCCTTCGGGCAATACATTGTTGTACTCAACTGGGATGAGCGAAAGTAGCGCAATGATGGCTACTAAAATAAATGGAATTTTGTACTTCCAACTTACATTTTTCTGTTTCATTGATTTTTCTTAAAAAATAGAACGGATGATTTTTATTATGATATTTTTTGATTGATTTTTTTTGATAAGCGTGTGTTCAAAATTAGTTTATATAATATAAATTAATTCTGGTCATTTACTTACGAAAATAGCTATTATCACTACAAAATGATAATTTTACCCCGATTATATTAGCACATTGATTATAAAAACGGCGCAAAGATATACAAAATGTTCGAAATGTGCAATTTTTAGTTTTAAAAAGATATATTTTGAGTTGTTTTGATGTCGAATGATAATTTTTATTGTTTTTCTTTTGTTTGAATATTTTATGTGTATAGTACTTCAATTATGATTTAGCGCTAGATTTATTATTATACGAACGAATATTATTTATTTTTATACAGTCGTTTTATTGTTATTTGGAATAAAATTTGTAGTTTTGTGAACTAATAATACGAATTTATAGTATGTACAGTTCACAAAACATAAATAATGATTTATTATTCAGTTTTTATAATGATACACGAACGGTATTTAAACTGAATGATATTGCTATGTTGACAGGCGACACAAATTTTGAATCGCTCAACAAGAGGCTCAATTATTATGTAAAAAATAATAAGATAAAAAATTTACGCAAAGGTATATACGCAAAGTCAAATTATAATAATGAAGAATTGGCTTGTCGTATTTTTGTGCCATCGTACATATCACTCGAATATGTGCTTCAACAATCGGGAATAATATTTCAGTACAGCTCACAAATAACTTCGGTAAGTTATTTGAGCCGAAGTATTGAAATTGCAGATACCGTTTTCGATTTTCGTAAAATTAAAAACAGTATTTTATTCAACAACAAAGGTATTATTCAGAAAGACAACACAATAAATATTGCCTGTGCCGAAAGGGCATTTTTGGATATGCTTTATTTGAATTCGAATTATGAATTCGATAATGTTTTTGCTCTAAACAAGTCACTACTCATGGAGATAGCGCCTATATATAATTCGAAAATACTGAACCAGCGTTTGCGCAAAATACTCGACTACAATGGATTTAAATAAACACAAATTCTTGATGTTGCAAATTCTTAAAGATATTTATTCAGACATTGAACTTGCCAATGCATTGGGCTTTAAGGGTGGTACGGCTTTAATGTTTTTTTATAATTTAAATCGATTTTCGGTCGATTTAGACTTTAACCTTATTGCAACTGATAAAGAGGAGCATG
>CAZEVV010000053.1:0-15529 GCA_964515675.1 uncultured Paludibacter sp.
GGTTGTAGGTTGGAAAGTGAGCGAACGTACCGAGAAAATGGAAAATTATAGAGGTACTTGGTTTTTTGGGTTTGGCAATTGGCTCACAATGAGCGATGCAGCAGTAAGCGGCCCCATGTCGCAAGGTATTAATGGCTCAATGTCGCGTTTCACATTGTATGATGATAAATTGTACACTGTACTCAACAATTATATGAGTATATTCGATTTGCAGCCCGAAAAACCTGTGAAAGCAGTTGAAAATATTTGGATTGGTGGAAATGTTGAAACTATTTTTAGTTATAAAAACAATATGTTTATGGGCACACCAACAGGTATGTTGATTTATTCGGTAGCCAACCCGCTGAAACCAGAATTTCAATCGAGCATTTCGCATGCTTTTGGTTGCGACCCCGTGATAGTGCACAACGACATTGCTTATGTTACCATACATTCGGGCAATAATTGCGGACAAAATAGCAACGAACTTATAATAGTTGATGTGAAAGATGTGAAGAAACCTGAGCAAATTGCAAGCTACCGAATGACAAAACCGAAGGGATTGGCCATCGACGACGAAAAGTTGTTTTTGTGTGACGATGGACTCAAAGTGTTCGAACTGGCGACACCCAAAACAATAATGGGGCACCAATTAGTACATAAAAAGGATATGAATGGTTTTGATGTAATAGCGTACAACAAAAACTTGATAATGATAGCCGAAGAAGGACTATTTCAGTTCAACTATACCGATATAAATAATATCCACCAAGTAAGCGCTATTTTGTTTAAAAAACAATAAGTTGGCTTCGATTAAACATTTTTTGTGATGAATTGGTTTGTGTTGTATGCGTTTGAAAATGTTTTAATTATTGAGTATAATGATAAGTGAATTAAAAAAAATATCAAAGCTATTAAGCTTATGTGTAGTGTTGTCGGGCTTTTTGCTATCGTGTAGCAATTACGATATGGAAGATACTGATTTAGAATTTGTTCCAATCGAACTTATAGGGAAATGGGTCGATTCGGTGAATATTAATGCTACAACATACGAAAAGCGTGAGCTAATATTGAATAAAAATAGTAGTTTTGTGGCAGTTACAGCAACTTATGTGCGCAAGGCCGAAGGCAATGACTTAAAAAAAACCGAGCAGCTGTCGGGTGGCTTCGTTGAATTTGTTGTTGGAATAGAATTTTTTGTAAAGCTAAAGCAAACTGTCGAATACGAAAATGGCGATAGACTATCGACCAGTAAAAATGTTGACGAGGTTTTATTCCCAAATTGCAAATACAAAATTGAAAACGATATACTTGAGTTGAAATTTGACAACCAAAACAAAACCGAAACACGCAAATACAAACGTTTTGTAATTGTATAAGCACAATGCTTTTTATATACAAAGTAGCCATCTGTAAAATGCTAGAAATGCATTCAATAGATGGCTACTTTGCAATTAAAATTCATCCAATTTTCAAATATTAAAAATCCAATATGTGCAAAATCTTTCAATAAATTCACAACATTTATTGTTTGCACTCAATCAAAGCCCCCTAAGGGGGGTGTGGGGGGCTTTAAACCCATTCACTCAATTCCAACCATCGCATACTTTTTTCGTCAATCAAATCCACTATTTCGGAGTGACGTTTCGAAAGTTCAATAATCTGATTGCTATCCGAAGCGCCACCTGATAGCAATGTTTCAATGTCAGCTTTTTCAGTTTCGAGTTGTTCAATCTCTATTTCGAGCAATTCGTATTCTTTCTTTTCTTTATATCTCAATTTTTTCTTCTCAACAGTTTTCTCGGGTGCAGTGTTGTTCGCGTTTTTTTTGCTTTCGCTAAGTTTTTTGCGTTCATTTTCTGTTTCGCGCTCTTCCTCTTCTTTAAGCTCTGTCCATTCCCTGAAATCGCTATAGTTGCCCGGAAAGTCCTGAATAGCAGCATCTCCTTTAAATACAAGCAAATGATCCACAACTTTGTCCATAAAAAAGCGGTCGTGACTCACTACTATCAAACAACCTTTAAACGATTGCAAATAATCTTCGAGTATGTTGAGTGTAACAATGTCCAAATCGTTGGTTGGCTCATCGAGCACTAAAAAGTTGGGGTTTTTCATCAAAACTGTGCAAAGGTGCAAGCGGCGTTTTTCGCCACCACTAAGCTTATCGACATAGTTTTGTTGCGTTTCGGGTGCAAACAAAAAGTGTTGTAAAAACTGCGACGACGACATTTTTTTTCCATTGCCCAAGTGTACTTCTTCGGCAATGTCGCGTACAATGTCAATCACTTTTTGTCCCTCTTCGAAAGCCAAACCATCTTGGCAGTAATAGCCAAACACAACCGTTTCGCCCACATCAAACGAACCACTGTCGGGTTTTACTTCACCCAAAAGCATTTTTAAAAATGTCGATTTTCCGGTGCCATTTTTCCCAACAATGCCCATTTTTTCGTATCGAGCAAAATTGTAATAAAAGTTATCCAATAATTTTAAATTGCCATAAGCTTTGGATATGTATTTCGCTTCAAAAATTTTCGACCCTAAGTAACTTGCTTTCACATTGAGGTTTACAGCATCGTTATTGCGGCGCATTTTGGCTCGCTGCTCAATGTCGTAAAACCTTTCGATACGCGATTTGGCTTTTGTGGCGCGTGCCTGCGGTTGACGGCGCATCCAGTCGAGTTCGGTTTTATAAATATTTACAGTGCGCTCTGTTTCAGCATTAAAGGCGGCAATGCGTTCTTCGCGCTTTTCGAGATAATAGCTGTAATTGCCATTGTATTGAAACATGCTTTGATGGTCGATTTCGAGAATAACATTACAAACACGATCCAAAAAATAGCGGTCGTGTGTAACCATAAGCAACGACATGCTCGAACGAATAAGAAACTCCTCGAGCCACTCCACCATTTCGAGGTCGAGGTGGTTGGTAGGTTCATCTAAAATAAGCAAATCGGGCTCACTAATCAAAACATTGGCCAGCGCAATTCGTTTTATTTGTCCACCCGACAGTGTTTCAACCTTTTGTTCGAAGTCGGTGATTTTCAGTCGTCCAAGTATTTGCTTAATCTTTACTTCAAAATCCCATGCATTGAGCATGTCCATTTTGGTCATTATTTCGGCTAGTTTTTCTTGGTTTTGACTGGCCATACATACTTCATACTCAGTAACAGTACGTACAATTTCGCTGTCCGATTGCATGCAAGCTTCGAGCACAGTGAGGCCCGGCTTAAATTCGGGTGCTTGTTCGAGGTAACCCACACGCAAATCGCGTTTAAAAGATATGGTGCCATTATCATAATCCTCAATTGAGGCAATAATATTAAGCAATGTAGTTTTGCCTACACCATTTTTTGCTATTAATGCCACGCGTTGATTTTGCGATATGCCAAAGGATATATTACTGAATAACAGTTTGTCGCCAAACGATTTAGTGAGATTCTCTACTTGTAAATAACTTATCATGATTCTAAATTAGCCCACTTTGGGTAAAAACATAAATTTTTGGCAAAGATAAGGTTTTATATTCAATTTAAAATGTATAACTTTGTAGCAATGTTAAAAATGGACTAACTATTCATCATTAAAAACAAAAAGTACAAATGAAAAGTATTAAAGGAACAGAAACCGAAAAAAATCTTTTGAAATCGTTTGCCGGTGAAAGTCAGGCACGTACACGTTACACTTATTTTTCGAGTGTAGCTAAAAAAGAAGGTTACGAACAGATTGCTGCAATTTTTCTAGAAACAGCAGAACAAGAAAAAGAACATGCTAAAAAATTCTTCAAATACCTCGAAGGTGGCATGGTTGAAATTACTGCAACTTACCCAGCAGGCGTTATTGGCACAACTGCGGAAAACCTTTTGGCATCAGCCAATGGCGAGCACGAAGAGTGGGCAGTTGATTATCCTCATTTTGCCGATGTAGCCGAAGCCGAAGGTTTTAAAGCCATCGCAGCAACTTTCCGTAAAATTGCTTCGGTTGAAGCTGAGCACGAAAAACGTTATCGTAAATTACTCGAAAGAGTTGAAGCAGGTACAGTTTTCTCGCGCGACGAAGAAACGAATTGGCAATGTCGTAATTGCGGATATGTACACACAGGTGCCGAAGCGCCAAAAGCTTGTCCTGCATGTGCACACGAACAAGCATACTTCGAAGTCGAAAAAACAAATTATTAATATTTTGTCGTTTCGAATATTTACAAATAAAGCCAACATAGTATTTATGTTGGCTTTATTTATTTCTGAATATCAGCTATATAAGTCTGTGGCTATTGGTTGGTGTTTTTACAATAAGCTTTTTTTATAAAAATGTCAAAATGTTTGTCTGCTTTCAAAATATTATTATCTTTGTAGGCTGAATTTTGAAAATCTATTTAAATAATCAAATTAATATGAGTAACACAAAAAGAGTTTACACTTTTGGTGATGGAAAAGCCGAAGGTAAAGCAGACATGAAGAATCTGCTTGGTGGTAAAGGTGCTAACCTTGCCGAAATGAATCTAATTGGAGTTCCAGTTCCTGCTGGTTTCACAATCACAACCGATGTTTGTACCGAGTACAACAAATTGGGTAAGGATGCAGTTGTTGAGCTTTTGAAAAGCGAAGTTGAAGCTGCTGTGATTGAGACAGAAAAAATTATGAATGCAAAATTCGGTTCGAATGGCGAAGCTTTCCCATTGCTTTTGTCGGTTCGTTCGGGTGCACGTGCTTCAATGCCAGGTATGATGAATACTATTCTTAACCTTGGTATGAATGATGACACAGTGAAAATTGTAGCTGAAAAATCGGGTAACGAAAAATTTGCTTATGACTCGTACCGTCGTTTTATTCAAATGTATGGCGATGTGGTAATGGGTGTTGTAGCCGAAGAAGATGAGCACTGTCCGTTCGAATTGGTATTGGACAAAGTAAAAGCTGATAACAATTATGCTTCGGATGCTGAGTTTACAGTAGAAAATTTAAAAGATATTGTTGATCAATTTAAAGCCGTAGTACGTGCTAAAGCTGGCAAAGATTTTCCTAACAATCCATGGGAGCAACTTTGGGGAGCTGTTTGTGCAGTATTCGATTCGTGGAATACTGAGCGCGCTATTCTTTATCGCAAAATGGAAAAAATTCCTAGCGAATGGGGTACAGCGGTTAACGTACAAGCCATGGTTTATGGTAACATGGGCGACAACTCGGCCACTGGTGTATGCTTCTCGCGCGATGCTGCTACAGGCGAAAACATTTTCAATGGTGAGTATTTGATCAATGCACAAGGCGAAGATGTGGTTTCGGGTGTACGCACACCACAAGAAATTACAATCGAAGGTTCGCGCCGTTGGGCCGAGCGTGCTGGTATTTCGGAAGAAGTACGCAAAGCTACTTTCCCATCGTTGGAAGAATCGATGCCAGCAGTTTATGCCGATTTGTTTGCAACACAAAATAAATTGGAAAAACACTACAAAGATATGCAAGATATGGAGTTCACCATTCAGGATGGTAAACTTTGGATGTTGCAAACACGTAATGGTAAACGTACAGGTGCTGCTATGGTGCGCATGGCAGTTGAAATGGTTGCCGAAGGTTTGATCGACGAAAAAACAGCTATTCTCCGTCAGGAGCCTGCAAAACTCGACGAGCTTTTACACCCAGTATTCGAGAAAAAAGCCAAAGAAAATGCAAAAGTAATTTCTAAAGGTCTTCCTGCTTCTCCAGGTGCCGCTACAGGTAAAGTAGTATTCTCGGCCAATGTTGCTGAAGAGTGGGCTGCGCGTGGCGAAAAAGTAATTCTTGTTCGTCGCGAAACTTCTCCCGAAGACTTGAAAGGTATGTATGCTGCCGAAGGTATTCTTACCGAGCGTGGTGGTATGACATCGCATGCTGCCGTTGTTGCTCGTGGTATGGGTAAATGTTGTATCTCTAGTGCTGCTGGTATTTCGGTAGGTCACTCAAGTGTAACGATCAACGGTGTTGTTTACAACGAAGGACAATACATCTCGCTTGATGGTTCGACAGGTGTGGTTTACGATGGTCAGGTTGCAACTATCACTCCAAGTTTGGATGGCGATTTTGGTAAATTGATGGAAATTGCCGAAAAACACACAAAAATGTATGTTCGTACAAATGCTGATACGCCAAACGATGCAAAAATTGCGCGTGACTTTGGTGCAAAAGGTATTGGTCTTTGCCGTACCGAGCACATGTTCTTCGAAGGCGATCGTATTTGGGCTATTCGCGAAATGATTTTGGCTGATGATGTTGAAGGTCGCGTGAAAGCTTTGGCTAAATTATTACCTATCCAACGCGAAGACTTCCACGGAATTCTTGAAGCAATGGACGGTTATGGTGTTACTATTCGCTTGCTCGATCCACCTTTGCACGAGTTTACGCCTAACGATTTGGCTTCGCAAAAAGAAATGGCCGAGAAATTGGGTATTGCTGTTGAAACAGTTACTGCAAAAGTTGACTCATTGCACGAATTTAACCCTATGTTGGGACACCGTGGTTGTCGTTTGGGCAATACTTACCCCGAAATTACCGAAATGCAAGCGCGCGCTATCATCGAAGCTGCTTGCGATTTGAAAGCGGCAGGTAAAAACCCAAAACCAGAAATCATGATTCCTTTGATTGGTACAGTTGAAGAATTCCAATTGCAAGAAAGCATTATCCGTAGCATTGCTGCTGATGTGTTTGCCGAAAAAGGTGTTGAAGTTGACTTCATGGTAGGTACAATGATCGAGATTCCTCGTGCTGCACTTATTGCTGATAAAATTGCAAAACATGCTGAGTTCTTCTCGTTTGGTACTAATGACCTTACGCAAATGGGCTTTGGTTACTCGCGCGACGATGCTAGCAAATTCCTTCCTATCTACATCGAAAAAGGTATCTTGAAAAACGATCCTTTCCAAGTGTTGGATCAAGAGGGTATCGGTCAGTTGGTTGAAATGGGTACAACTCGTGGTCGTTCAACTCGTCCCGAATTGAAAGTAGGTATTTGTGGTGAGCACGGTGGTGAGCCTTCATCAGTTGAGTTCTGCGGTAAAGTAGGTATGGACTATGTTTCATGTTCTCCATTCCGTGTGCCAATCGCACGTTTGGCTGCTGCTCAAGCTGCATTGAAATACTAATAAGCATTTCGATATAAATTAAAAAAAGCCACCCAATTAATTTGTTGGGTGGCTTTTGTTATTATTGAAGCAACTTTTTTTGCTAATAAAATGATAATTTGATAAGCAAATCGGATATTTGTATTTAAAATTGCCAAAATCGAATGTCATTAATTTTGTTTGTAAATAATGAATTGTGTGTGTCGATTTTATTTTGATACAATTATTTTACATTAATTTATCTTAGAAATAAATTTTTTTGTTTTGAAAATAAGACTTTTACATTTCTGTTGCAATCCAAATGCATAAAAAGTGCTTGAAAGGCTTTGTTTATTACAAATAATGTATTATCTTTGCACACGCAAAACGGAAATGGTACCATAGCTCAGTTGGTAGAGCAAAGGACTGAAAATCCTTGTGTCCCCGGTTCGATTCCTGGTGGTACCACACAAAAAACGCTATTAGTCTGATGAAAAGACTGATAGCGTTTTTTTTGTGCATTTTTTTTGAAAATTGAGAGATTGTGTGATTTTGCAATTTTAGCCTTGACTTCACTGGCGTTGATTTATCTTGCATTATTTGCTATCCGCGCCAGCGAAGTGTAAATGGTGTTGTACTATGACCACCAGAAAATCTATTTTCGATATTTCAATACAAAATTTATGCATTATAATGAGTTGATTACACTAATGGCATTATCAATAATTTCATCTTTGTTTAAATTACTCCAATTAAATGATACTTTTATGTGCGGTGCAACGCCATCTTCGGCATGTGCTTTGCCTTCGAGGTCGAGTATTTGACTAATGCTAAAGCGATATGTCCAACCGTTGGGCAATTGACCACCATTGGGTGCGCCGCCACCACCGCCTGTTGTATCGCCAATAAGCGTAATGCCGGGTATGCCTTTGGCCGCTACAGCAAACATAGTGGTTGCACTGTATGAACCACGATCAATTAAAACAATCAATTTTCCATCATAGCGTGTTCCCGAATAACTACCAATATTGAAAGCTTCGTTTTGCGAAAAATCGTTGTGACGAATACCATTACGTGTTTTAAAATATCCAACTTTGCGCTTTTCGTTGTTGAAGCGTTCAAGAATTAGTGGGACATTAAAAATATCACCACCACCATTTTCGCGCAAATCGAGTATCAAGCCTTTGCTTGTAGCATATTTGTTTAAAATATAGTCGAGGTCAAATGCTGTCACCTGATCCATAAAGCTTGCATAGCGAACATAAGCAATGTTTTGGTTCTTAATTTTTGCATGCGAAAATGCTCCAGTTTGCATTTTGTTTTCAAGATAATTTAGTTCAATTGTTCGTTGATTGTAATTGGCATCGCTGCGCAATGCAATATTGTATACCGAAGCATCGAAAGGTGCTGAGAGATTGCTATGGTCGTCGCGCAGTTCATTCATCATATCAGCCAGTACTTTGAACAATGCCTCTTCGCTCATGTTTTTGCTCAACTTTGCTTGATATTTTGTTTTTACTACATTCCAATTAATGTTTTTAAGCTCAAAGTAGCTGTATTTTTTATCCAATTCTGACCATAAGTATTCGAAATTTACATATGGGTCGGCCGATGCTTTGTCGGTTTCGAAAAGCATGCTTTCGCAAGCGCTCAGACTTGTAATTAAGCCTATAAGTATTATAAGTTTTTTCATTTATTTTTGAATAAAAATTTGTTGAAATTTTGTTTTATTAAATTTGTCTATCTAATATATTGTTTAGTTGTCGACAATTTTCTTCCCTTTTTTTTAAACTCCTAATAAGTTGCGAGGGAGGGAATTAGGGGCTAATGAGCCAGCATGTTTTTAGTCGCGATTTATTTTTCGACCATTACTTTAAATTTATCAACAGGCTGTAACTTAAATTATGTGCAGCCATTTCGTAAATTTCGAATCTTCCTGGTGAATGAATGGCATCCCAAGTGTAGGCAATTTTAAAGCCATTGCCGCTTTTGCGTTTTTGCTTGTATTCGAGCTTTGTGCCTAATCTCCAGCCATTTATTTTCCATGCATAATCGCTAAAACGATAATTTAAACCACTGGTTTCGCTTCCATCCATTTCGGCATCGTAACTATAGGCATAGCCTGGTCTGAAATTTAAATTTACTAATCCGATATTTGCACTGAACGATAAATCTTGTTCGGCTTTCGAGTGCGACTTAACAGTGCGCACAATCCATGAATTGTTGTTGAGTGCAGTTATGTTTAAATTATACTTACCTGATAGTTGGTAATTGTTAAGAAGTTCGAAACCGCTTGCATTGTTACCCAAGCTTTCGTTTGAACGAATGTGAGTGCTAATGATGGCATCGCCACCAGCCCAAAATTGTTGCGTATCGGTCGATATTTGAGTTATTTTTCGCAAAGCTTGATACCTAAAATTTATGGCAGTAAAGCTTGAGTTTGTTATTGCACTAAACTCCATATCGGTTGATGTGAGCGAGTTACACGATCCAAACAAAGCCTCGAAACCCACATGGTGCGCCCATTTTTGATTTGTAATTTCAGTTGCAGCTTGCATATTGAACCCCATGCCGCTATAAAACAATGGCGAAGTGGCTAAGTCGCGGTAGGTTAACTGGCTTAAACCTGCACCTAAAACAAGTTGTTTGCTATTTTCGGAATGTTGCTGGGCCTGCAAACTAAGTAATGACGCTGTGAAAATAAGCGTTTGAAGAATTTTTAGTTTTTGCATTTAAAAATTTGTAAAAGTTTGTAATTCAAAAAAATATTAGGGGCGACAAAAGTACTGTTTAAATTCAATTTAAACTAATAAAAATTATAAATTTATGCAAAAATATACAGTAAGTAAATTTATTTTATCTGTTTCGTGCGCTAGGTTTAAGGCAAGCTTCGGTTTGTTTCTACTTTGACATTTCTCGTTATGCAAATTAATGACAGAATCCTCGTCAAAAGGCTGGGGAGTGTTGATTGGAATTGCTATGCCGTCCTAATCTACGCTCCCCAATATTGCAATTTGTTGTTTTTTGTGTAATTTCGTTATGTTACTTTTTTAAACGTGTTTTCAATCATTCTTAAACATCAAAAGCTTTCCTGTAATCGCAACCGTTTTTCCATTCGCTGCATCCAAAGGCAGTGCGGCCTTTAAGTATAATGCCTTTGCCGCATTTGGGACAAATTTCTTCGTTGCGTTTGCGTTCGTATTCTGCTTTTATTTGCTGAAAAGTGCGATTATCGCTTTTTACATTAAAAACTATCTGACGCAACATTTCTTTCAGTTCATCCAAAAACTGACGCGCTTCGTAGGTGCCTTTGTCAATATCTCTCAACTTTTTTTCCCACTGCCCGGTAAGTTCTGCCGATTTCAGCAAATCTTCCTGAATGGTGAGTATCAGTTCAATGCCTGTGTCGGTTGCAAGCAAATTTTTACGTTCCTTACGAATATATTCGCGTTTGAAAAGCGTTTCGATAATAGCTGCACGTGTCGATGGTCGCCCAATGCCATTCTCTTTTAAGGCATCGCGCAATTCATCGTTGTCAACCAATTTTCCGGCTGTTTCCATGGCACGTAGCAAAGTAGCCTCGGTGTATGGTTTGGGTGGCGATGTCCATTTTTCGCTCAAGGTTGGCTCGTGCGGTCCGCTTTCGCCTTTTTCGAACAATGGCAAAGTCTTTTCATCTTCCTCGTTTTCGGCGTTTTCCTCTGTGTTGCTTTCTTTTGTTTTGTCGAAAACTACGCGCCACCCTGGCTCTAAAATTTGCTTTCCAGTGGTTTTAAATTCCACATCTTCAACAGCGCCCATAACGGTTGTAGTCGAAATTTTACAATCGGGGTAAAAGTTAGCAATAAAACGGCGCGCCACCAAGTCGAACACCTTGCGCTCATTGTCCGACAAATTGTTGGGATGCACGCCCGTAGGTATAATAGCATGGTGATCAGTTACTTTCTTGTTATCGAAAACCTTTTTTGTTTTCGGAATTTTTGTGTCGAGCACAGCCTTTGTGAGCAATTCGTAGTCTTTGAGACCTTTCAGAATGTCAGGTATTTTCGGATACATATCGTCGCTCAAATAGGTGGTGTCGACACGCGGATAGGTTGTTACTTTCTTCTCGTAAAGCGATTGTATCGTTTTAAGCGTATCATCGGCCGAAAAGCCAAATTTTTTGTTACATTCTACCTGCAACGATGTGAGGTCGAACAGGCGTGGTGCCGATTCGATACCTTTTTTGATGTTGATGTCAGTAATAAAAAAATCGGCTGTTTTTACTGTTTCCAAAAAACGATTGCCTTCTTCCACCGACTGAAATCGGCCTTTTGCAGCAGAAAAAACAGTGTTGCGATACAGCGTTTTTAATTCCCAATATGCTTCGGGTTTAAAATTTTCGATTTCGAGCTGACGGTTTACAATAAGCGCTAGGGTAGGGGTTTGCACCCTTCCAATGGAAAGTACTTGTCGGTTTTTACCATATTTCAATGTGTATAAGCGTGTTGCATTCATACCCAAAAGCCAATCGCCAATGGCGCGCGACAAACCGGCTTCGTAAAGTTTCTGAAATTCGCTTTGGTCGCGCAATTTTGCAAAACCTTCGCGAATAGCCTCTTCAGTCAACGACGATATCCACAAACGTTTCACTGCACAATTGCAACCCGCTTTTTGCAACACCCAACGTTGAATTAACTCACCCTCCTGGCCCGCATCACCACAATTTATCACCTCATCGGCCTTTTGTACCAAGCTTTCGATTATTTTAAATTGCTTCATTACACCGCTATCATTCATCACTTTTATGCCAAAGCGCTGTGGTATCATGGGCAAATGACTCAGTGCCCATGCTTTCCAATCGGGACTGTACTCGTGTGGTTCAAGCAGTCCGCATAAATGCCCAAAGGTCCAAGTTACCTGATAGCCATTGCCTTCGTAATAACCATCACGACGTGTTTTTGCTCCTATTACTTCGGCAATATCACGCGCAACACTTGGTTTTTCAGCTATGCAAACTTTCATCGAATTATTGTTTTTTCCGCCCCCTAACCCCCTGTAGAGGGAAGTAAGAACAGTTATAAGTAGCGTTTTTGTAATTTATAACCTGATATATGTCAGGATTATTCGTGTGAATAATTTTTTGTAAATGGTTTAATATCAATAATATTTTTTACAAAAATTATTTTTACTCCATTTTTCAATGCAAAAATAACATTTTTATTCGTGACTCTCGCCTTGTTGTTGATAAATATAGTATTTGAATAATCGAAAAATACTAGCTAAACACCTCTCCAATCTCCCCGTTTTGGGGAATGTGGGGCTGTAAAGTTACATAAAAATAGCTCCAAACAACTCATCATAATATAACTTTTTTCAAATGAATAAAATTATTTAATGCAATTGTTTGGAGCTATTTAAATATAATGTGCTGTCTGATTCTCTTTCTTATTTATTTAAATTGTAAATCGTAAATCGTAGATTGTAAATAGTTGATAGCAAATTATTGCTAGTCAGCCACTTGATGTTTAGTGTTTTGCACTACTACATTTATTCACTAAATATACAATGGATTGATAAGGAATACCACTTTGTGTGTTGAGGCCAATTTCGCAGGTTCGGCTATTGCTATAACCGATTGTTGCACCAGCTTTTTCAACCTGATTGCGCAGTTTGCGTAAGCCATGCACATTGAGCTCGGGCACAAAAAAACCTTTGTCGCCAGCAAAACCACAGCAAGCCAATTCCACGGGTACATGCACATTGCTACTGCAAAGTTTTGCAATTTTTACTAAACTGCCCGAAAGTCCCATTTTTACGGTCGAACAAGTTGGAAATACAGTTACTGTTTCGTTTGTTGGATGAAAATCGAGTTTATCGAGCAAAAATAAGTCGATAAATTCAATGGGCTCGTACAGTCGCAAATTTTGCATTTTATGGCGCATGCGCATGAGGCATGGGCTTTGGTCGCAAAGTACTGGATATTTTCCGTTTTCGCTTGCTTTATAAAGTGCTAATTCGAGTTCGGCCGTTTTACTGTCGGCTATTTCGGGCATTCCTTTGCTTTCCCAAATGGTGCCACAACACATATTATTCATTTTCTCGGGGAAAATTACCTGATAACCAGCTTTGTTGAGCAAATGAACCATGTGTTGACTTAATTGCACCGACGAAGGGTCGTTTTCCGATGTGGCCATCATTTGATTGAGGCAACTAGGGAAATAAACCACTTTTAAATCGCTCACAAAATTGCTGTTTTCGATTTTTGCAGCGGGTAGGGGCAAAGTGGGTGTCCAAAGCGGCATTTTATTACCACTTATTGTGCGCATGGCCGAAGTTAGACTACTCATTTTTTTATTGCCCAAAATATTACGTGTGCCATTGGCTACCGAAAGCATAAACTTTAGTCCGCCCAAAACTTTCGAGAAATTGTTGGCCGATAACTTGCCCAATTTATAAGCAAAAGCACTATTGTTATCTTTGCGAAACTCATGTATATATTCGCCCACATTAATATCCACTGGGCACGAAGTGGCACAAAGTCCATCGCCGGCGCAAGTGGCATTGCCTGCATACTCGAAATCTTTTTCGAAATGGGCCAGCAATTGCGGATTTTCGTTTGTTGTTTTGAGTCGTTGCACTTCGCGCTGTACCACAATGCGTTGTCGCGACGATAAGGTGAAGCCATTGCTAACACAATTTATTTCGCAAAAGCCACATTCAATACATTTGTCGATGATAGGATGCGTTTCGGGCAATGCTTTCAAGTTTTTGAGATGGCAAAGCGGGTCGTTGTTGAAAATAACGCCTGGGTTGAGGATATTATTTGGATCGAAAGTGTTTTTTATTTCGAACATGATATCGTAAGCCTCTTCGCCCCATTCGCGCTTTACAAATGGCGCCATATTGCGGCCTGTGCCATGTTCGGCTTTGAGCGAACCATCATATTTATCAACAACCAAATCAATTACTTCATTCATCATATTGTCGTATCGTTCAATTTCTTGTTGCGTGTCAAACGATTGATTGATAATAAAATGAAAGTTGCCTTCGAGTGCATGGCCGTAAATTACAGCATCATTGTAATCATATTTTTCGAGAATGATGCGTAAGTCGGCAGTAGCTTGCGGCAAATCGTCGATATGGAAAGCAATATCTTCGATAATGCAACTTGTGCCCACAGGTCGCGTACTTCCCACAGTAGGGAAAATGCCTGAGCGCATTTCCCAATAAGCATTATATTCATTGGCTTTGTCGGTAAAGCTCGCAGGATGTAGTAGTTGGCAATTGGCCAAGATATTCTCTACCTCGAGCATATTTTTTTTGAGTGTATCAGGTGTTGCACCTTCTGTTTTTATGAGCAATACAGCTGCATCGTTTGGTAAAGTTTTTAGTACAGGTATTGCGTTGGGCTTATTTTCGACAGAGCGAATGGCTGTGCGGTCGAAAAGTTCGACGGCCGTAACCGGACTGCTTTTTAGTTGAATTACAGTTTCGCAAGCCGTTTGCATATTGGGCAAATAAAGCAATGCACTGGCCTTGTGCGGCAGCTCGTCGATAGTGCGAACGGTTACCTCTGCTATAAAAGCAAGTGTGCCTTCGGCGCCTACAATGAGGTGAGTAATAATATCAAAAGGATCGTTGAACTCGACAAAAGGCAAAATATTGAGTCCCGTTACATTTTTAATGCTGTATTTGCGTTTAATCCGTTCGGTGAGTGCCTTGTTATTACGAATACGGTCGCGTAATTCGATAATTTTATCGAGCAAATGTGCGTGCGATTGCGCAAAAGCCGTTTTACTTTCGTGGCATCCTGTGTCGAGCAAAGTGCCATCGGGTAAAATAATGCGTGCCGATTGAATAATGCGGTAGCTATTTTCGTGCGTTCCGCAGCTCATGCCCGAAGCATTGTTGGCGATAATGCCGCCTATCATGGCCGACTTTACAGAAGCTGGATCGGGGGAGAATTTTTTGCCGTAGGGTTTAAGAATTTCGTTTACGCGTTGCCCTACAATGCCCGGTTGTAAGCTAATGCTCGAAGCATCGGGTGCAAGCTTGTAGTTTTCCCAACGGTTGCCAGCAATAAGTAATACCGACTCGGAAAGCGCTTGCCCCGAAAGGCTTGTGCCTGCTGCCCTAAAAGTAATAGCCGTTTGCGATTTGTTGGCTTCAAAAAGTATTCGGCAAACCTCATCTTCGTTTTTACTTGCAATTACCACTTGCGGCACAAGGCGATAAAAGCTCGCATCGGTGCCCCAAGCCAAACGGCGCATGGCATCGGTATAAATTCTTTCCTTAGGAATGAAATTTTCAATTGTATTTAAAAACTGCTTCATATGCATTTGTTTTTGCTTGCGGCTAACAAGTTGTTGTGTTTACTGTTATTATGATATTTGCAAATCATCAATCCCCTCAAAACCAGAATATTAATATTTGGGGAAACTTAGATAGCTGAATTCAACTTGCAAATGCAACTGAATTCTGATTAATAATTTGTTTAAA
>CAZEVV010000054.1:0-15509 GCA_964515675.1 uncultured Paludibacter sp.
CGGCAGTGGACAAAGGTTCGCTCACTGTAAAGGACATAGTGTGTGTAAAAAAAGACGGAACCATTGTAGGCCAACATAAACCCTCGTCGGAATTTCCTTTTCACAAAGCCATTTTCGAGGCACGCCCTGAGCTCACAGCCATTATTCATGCACACCCCCCAGGACTAGTTGCTTTTAGCATTGCGCGCATTGTGCCAAATACCAACATAGTACCTCAGGCACGCAAAATTTGTGGTGAAATTGGTTTTGCACCCTATGGCTGCCCCGGTAGCGAGGATCTGGGGCGTAAAATTGCCAAAGAGTTCGAAAACAAAAAGTACAAAGCAGTTATCATGGAAAACCACGGCGTAGTGCTCGGCGGATCGGATATGATGGATGCCTATCAACGTTTCGAAACATTGGAATTTTGCTGTCGCACCATTGTTAACGCAGGCCGCATTGGCAAAGTAAATACACTTTCCGATGAGCAAATAGCCCAGTACGTCAACCATTTCCCCAAAAACATCACACCATTCATGGACGTTGAATACCCATCCGACGAACGCGAAATTCGCACCGACATGGTAAATATAATTCGTCGTGCATGCGACCAAGGCCTCATGATTTCGACCTACGGAACCGTTTCGGTACGTTGGAACGAAAACGATTTCTTGATCACTCCGCCCGATGTTGCCCGTTGGGATATATTGCCCGAAGACATAGTGCAAGTGCGCAACGGCATGGCCGAAGCAGGCAAAACACCAAGCCGCTCCGTAGCCTTGCACCATCGCATTTACCAACTCAACCCACACATCAATTCAATTATTGTAACGCAGCCCACCAACCTGATGGCCCATGCCGTTAGTCACCAAAAATTTGATGTGCGCACCATTCCCGAGAGTTGGATTTTCTTGCAAGATGTACCCTCTATCCCCTTCGAAAAGTTGTACACCGACACCGAAGAGATAGCCCAAATGTTCACCAAAAACCGTGTAGTAATTGTCGAAAACGACTCGGTAATTGTAACCGGCAACAAACTCATCAACACCTTCGACTACCTCGAAGTAGCCGAGTTTTCGGCCAACTCATTGGTAATGGCCTCCTCAATAGGCCCATTGCAGCCCATGGGCGACGAAGAAATTGACGAGTTGCGCGTAGCTTTCAATGTGAAATAGAAGAGATTAAGGGATACGAAGTCTATTTTAAATAAGAAACGGCATCATATTGCATGATGTCGTTTTTTTATTTTCAACTCCCCAAAAGTTTTCTTTCGGCCGAACAACCCAATTTCCCCTTTCCATTGCTGGTCGATTTGGTATGTGAAATGTTTTTTATATTCAGAACACAATTTTGGTTTTTAATCATTGATTTGTTGTGGATTATAAGATATTTGCTTTGATAATTACAGCATAAAGAGCTAAAACTTCAAGACTTCTGCGTCTGCTAAAAATTGTTTTGTATTAAAACAGCATAAAAACACTGTGTTGACAATAATTATTTGCAAAATAAATTGTTTACATGCAAATAAAGCATTAGCTTTGCAGCGTTTTTCATATTTCTCGTTGGATAATAATTATGCTTTTAAAATTGATTAGAAATATTGTTGTGATAACTTTGCTTGTGCTCGTTGCAAGTAACACGCAACACATGCCCACAACCTCAAAAGTAGTGGGTACAGATAAAAGCATTGCCAATGAAATTGAGAAACGTGATACTTCTGCTTTCGAAATACATGCTATAAACTTTGGCAATGCACTTTTAAGTAATAATAGCAACATTGGCTTTGTTTACAATTTTCCATCGTTCGAAAAGCGCAACAACCCACACAACTTTCTCAATACACACTTACGGCTCACAAAACAAGTGCTGATTGTTTTCAATAGCATAGAAATGAGTCAATTATCGGCGCGTGCACTACATGGCTACTATCTTTATGCACTGTGCAAAATGCTAATTTGATTATATACTACATTCATTAGGGGCTTCAAAATTTTGAATATTGCAGCAATTGACATTCTCAATTGTTGGCATTATAGTGCCCGAGCATCATTTTTTCATAGGATAAATTTCAAACAATATTCAAGAATGTTGTTGCGGTTTACTATGAGTTTACATCCCAATTGAACAAGAAGAGCCGATTTTTTTTTGCAAGCAATATTAATAGGGTTTCAATACCCTAATTGTTTGTATGTGTCTACAATATAGGTTTTTGGGGATTCGCAGTCGGCATATAAAACAAAAATACATGTAATAATGACATTAAGCATTGCATGTGCAAAAAGTATTATAAACAAATTAAAAAAACATTATGGAAACAAATATTCAGAAAACACTCGAAAGTAACAATGACTTTATCAAAACACGAAGTTCAATATTGCCATCGGTATTAATTTTAAGTTTATCGGCTATTATGGCCATTGCACTAAAATATATACACTATTCAAGCAACGAAAGCGAAATGCCAATTGTGTTTATTACTGCCATACTCGTATTTACGGCGTGGGGAGCATTTGCAATGCTTACACGCAAAATGGTTTATGTGCATTTAGGTAGCAAGCAAAAACTTATTTTCAGCACTATAAATATTGAACTTGCCGATAAAGAAAAGTTGAAACAGATATTGACCGACGGTAATACGTCATTGCTCTCGTCGATTCGCAAATCGGATAAAGATGCATTGCAATTGCACATTGCATACACACCCAATAATAACGTTTTTTTAGCTCAACTCAGTGTGTATGTGCCCTACGAATACGTAAATGCAAGCACAGTAGTTAGTTTCGAGCCCGAAAAAGCAGCCGTTTTAAAAGCACATTTTATTGATAGAAAGTAGGATGAGTGTTCTGATAATGACTAATTTTTATGCATATGTATAAAAATTAGTCATTGTTTTTCTTTTATTGATACCGACCATTCCGCACATTCTGTACGGGGATCACACTCTTAATTGTAGTATAATGTACCATTACAAGATGGTTGATGTAAGGCGAAAAGTCTTGTTGAGCATCATTTAAATTGGCTACAACATCAATTCGAATAATGATTTTGGATTCTACTTTCTCTGAATTTTTAATCGCAGGTAACCAAACTGCTTTGTCTTTATTCAATAGCCTAATAATGTTTCTTTCAAGTTCTGGACTAAATTTCTTGTCAACACTTACATCCTTTATTTGTCCATTCACGTCAATAACAAACGACACTTCACTTCTGCCATACTTTCCATTTTCCATTAAATTTAATGGTAAATGAAGTGATAGAAGTGATTTAAGAAAGGCATCTTTTTCTCCTACGAACAAAGGGATCCGATCAACATTATCAACCACAAAGGCATCATTTTGTTTTATAAGAAATGTTTTAACCATCAAAGCTTCATCCGAGCAAAATAATAACTCGTTTGATGTGTGGTTGTAAACCAAATAACGCTCCCCAAGCTTGTTGTTGTAATGCCAAATACCTATTTTTGTGCCATTGTCGAAACTGCCAAATGCTAATGTGTCCTTTTCCTGATTCAAGCGAACAAAGGGGCCATGTTTTATTTTTCCCTTTTTTATTATTGTATAATAATCGGTAAAATTATTTCCATCATCGGCAACAATCGTTTTTGTTTTCTGTGCATAAATGCAAGTGCTAAATAGAAAAACAGCAAGTAATAATCGAAATGTTTTCATGTTTTGATAATTATTTTTTAAAAGTGACAAGAAACGAACAATACTACATTTATCACGGCTTTTTTTGTTGTCAGTTAGGATTAGCCAGTATTAAACATTTATATTAACGCTTCATTTATTTAAATTCAAAATTTTCATTCTTTTTGCAATATCTCGCTAAAGCACAGTAACCATTATTTAAAAAATTAAAATGCAAAACAATGGTTTCAAATTAAAATATATAAATACAGCCAAATAAATGCATATAAATTCTGTATTTCTGCTATACAACTTCCCCTTTAGGCATTTACCGCATCCCACGTACTTCATGAGGTAAACATGACGTAAGTAGGGGGGGAGTTGTTTTTTTTGTCTTGCAAAATCAATATCAAGGCAACAACAAACCATGCACATAGAGCCAAACCAAGTAGCGCACCAATTTGCCAAGGAGCATTGAAAAAGCTACAATCCATACGTTCGATCTAAAAAAACCACATGCAACAGCAATTAAATCGCCAACTCCGGGCAAAAACGAAAAAAACGCCAACCAATCGCCCCATTTTTGCACACGACCACTAAAGCCCTCAATTTTTTCTTTTTTTATTCGTAAATATTTCTCTATCCACTCCATTTTACCCAAATGGCCTAAGTAGTAGCAACTCATGCCGCCAAGCCAATTGCCAAGCGTAGCCACCAAAACGCACATAAAAGGGTCGAGCCCTCCAAAAACCAAAGCCGAAAATACCAACTCCGAACTAAAAGGCACAACTGTGGCTGCCAAAAACGACGCAATCAATAATCCTAAATAACCCAGTTCTTCGAGGCCTACCATAATTACATGAAAAATTTATAGTAGAACTGATACGAAAGAAATATGAAATGCACAAAAGCAAAAATGTAAAATATGATGGCCTGAAAACTTCGCAAGGCGAGCGAAAGCGGGTGCGAAAGCAGTATAGAGTATGACAAAATTGCTATACTGAGAAAAAACAAGAAGCCATCGACCACAAACAACGACAAAACAGTTGCAGCAATCATCAATATACCCAAAAATCGTAATCGCGAACGTGCTTGTATGGAGTCGCCCTGATATTTGTCAATGAGAGTAGGGAAAAGCAAGATAAAGCACAAAACAATAGCAGCTAAATAGATATACTCGTAGAGTAAAAAGTTGGGTAAATCGAACAAAAATCGATTAAGCAAATCATTTAACCATAACAAGTTGGACAAATAATATGTTTTTATCGACAAATAAATGAGCCATGGCGCTAAATAACCAATAATTGAACCTAACAATGTGCGCAGCGACAAACTTTTGAATTGAAACAAGCCAATCCAAAATACGGGCAGCAAATACACGAGCGAAGGCAATATGAAACCAGCTATTCCAAGTAAAAAGGTTGAAAGAAAAACCATTTCGGCATCGTGTGCACTGCGATAAACTTCGAAAAATAAAAATAACGACAAAATGAGTATTGCCAATAAAACATGGGGCAGCAAAGTGTTGTGCAAGCCTTCCCACACCGACATTAATATCATAAAAATCAATACCGGCATAAAAGTACGTGTTCGTATTACATTGTGTCGGGTATTGAATTGGGCTATTAAAAAAGCATTTAAAAGTAAAAATGCATAGCTAAAAACATTTGTCACCCAACCTTCGATTACAAAAAAACTAGGTATCGAAAACATTGTAATATGTAAATCGGGGGGGCGGTTGCCTACAAGCATAAATACAAACCACACTGGCACCGAAAAACTTATGAGTAGCACCGAACGTGCTATCGAGGGAGTTACCAGTTGTTTAAGCGTAAAATTCATTGAGCCAAATTTGTTTTTGAGTTTTGCGCAACAAATATACGATAAATCCTTTTATTAAATATCCGAGATATTGATTTTGAGTGAAAAAAATGCGATATTTCATTTTCTCGAAATAAGTTTTGACTTAAAAATTTCGTATGTCATGTTTTTTTTATTGAAATTAATTGAAATTGGGAAATGGAGATATTTTTTATGAAAGTATATTCTTATTCGAAGACACTAAAAATATTATTTCAATTTTTAGGATATGTTATAACACACTCAGTAGGATAGTTATTAGTTAATTGATTTTCTTTTTGCTCAAAAAAATTGTATATTTGCATATTCTCAAGAATAAATTCTGACAGATGACATAGGCAAGTCACCTAATCGAACCCAAGTTTTTTCGTTTTAGTTTGGTTTATAGGCTTTAGCAGCTATTAAGTTGTCAATTTTTATTATAAAAAATTAAAATCATGGCAAAGAAAATACCTTATGGCATTAGCGATTATGCACGTATTAGTACTGAAAACTACTATTATGTGGATAAAACAAGCTTTTTCGAGAAAATTGAAGCCTCAGCACCTTTCCTTTTTCTCATTCGTCCGCGCCGGTTTGGAAAATCGCTGTGGCTGAATACCATGAAAGCGTATTACGATATGAATTTGACCAGTCAGTTCGACGAGTTGTTTGGCGATACTTACATAGGACAGCACCCCACAAATGAAAAGAATAGCTATTTGATTCTGAGTTTTAATTTTTCGGGTGTAAACCCCGACATTAACAATGTTGAGGATTCGTTCGAGAGTCATTGCTCGCTCTGTTTCAATGCTTTCAATAGCAGATATGCCTCACTTTTGGGCGACAGTTACATGCACGAATACAAAAAAATGAACAACGCAGGTAGCCGCCTCGAATTTATTGCGCAACAATGCAAAGAAAAAAACTTGCCCATCTATCTTTTTATTGATGAATATGATAATTTTGCTAACACAATATTGAGCAAGCACGGCAACGAAAATTATCAAAAAATTACACACGATGAGGGCTTTTTCAGGTTCTTTTTCAATAAAATAAAACTTGCAACTACCGATTCGAATGCTTCGCTGAAAAAGATTTTCATCACAGGCGTGTCGCCAGTAACGCTCGACGATGTGACAAGTGGCTTTAATATTGCCAAAAACATTACAACCGATGCGCAATTCAACTCCATTATTGGTTTTACCGAAGCCGAGGTGATACAGTTACTCAATTATTACTTCGACCAAGGTTTGGTGCACGAGCCCATCGAAAATCTTTTGGCCGTCATGCGCGAATGGTACAACAATTATTGCTTTTCGGAAGCTGAGTTGCAAACCCGCATGTACAACTCGGATATGGTATTGTTTTTTATGAGTGATTACTTGGTCAACAAAAAAATACCCAAAGTACTCATCGACAACAATATCCGTATCGACTATGGCAAGCTGCGCCATTTAATTATTTTGGATAAAAAAATTAATCGCAATTTTTCGACCATCAAGCAAATTGCCGAAGATGGCGAAATACGGGCTAACATTGCGACTTCGTTTCCTGCCGAAAAACTCATTGCACGCGAAAACTTCGTGTCGCTGCTTTATTATTTTGGCATACTTACCATCGACCGCCTCGAAAGAGGTAGCATTGTGCTTACAGTGCCAAACTTAGCCATTCGCTCGGTTTTGTTCTCGTATTTGGTGGAGGGTTTTAGCGAAACCGAGATATTTAATATTGATACAATGTCGCTAACTGATATGGGAGAAAAAATGGCTTATGATGGCGATTGGAAACCATTTTTCAACTATTTTTCCGAGCAAGTACACAAGCAAACTTCGGTGCGCGACTTTATCGACGGCGAAAAAACCGTACAAATGTTTCATTTGGTCTATCTAAATTTATTGAATTACTTCACTGTGCACTCCGAGGCCGAAATGGGCAAAGGTTTTGTTGATTTGTGGTTACAGCCTAACTTTATTGCACATCCTCACATGAAGCATAGCTATATTGTAGAGCTAAAATATGTGCCCCGTTCGCAGGAGGTGGAAGCGAAAAATCCAAACTCGGCATTGCGACAAAAAATAAATACCGAAGCTGAAGCGCAATTGCAACGCTATGCCACCGAAGCACGCATTTTGGCATCGCTGGGAAGCACAAAGCTACACTTGTTGCGCGTGGTTTATTGTGGTTGGGAAATGGTGAGTTGCGAAGAACTAGAAATACAAGTCAATTAGAATTGCAGACAAAAGATTAATTAAAAAAAATACACAACAAAAAAATAGTTATAAAACAATGAAAATCAAATCAATGCTTATGGCAATGGCAGTTTTGGCAACTTCATGTGCCACCAAGGACAGTGATGCGCCTATCATCGGTAAGCACAATCCTACCATCGAAAATGGGCGCATGAGTCCCGAAGTGTTATGGTCGTTTGGCCGATTGGGCGGTGTGCAAATTTCGCCCAAAGGCGACAAAGTGCTTTACTCGGTTTCGTATTTTTCGGTGCCCGACGACAAAAGTAACTCCGAACTTTTTGTGATGAATACCGACGGTACCAACCAAAAGCAAATTACCAAAACCGCCGTGCGCGAAGCTGCAGCTAAGTGGATGAACGACGGCGAGCGCATCGCATTCCTCTCGTCGGATAGTGGTTCGATGCAGCTATGGATAATGAATGCCGATGGCAGCAATCGCAAACAAATTACTGAGCGCGAAGGTGGCATGAGCGATTTTGCCTTTTCGCCCGACGAAACTAAATTGCTCTTCGTGGCCGATATTAAATCGAAACCATCTACGGCCGACCTTCACCCCGACCTTCCAAAATCGAGCGGTATTTTGGTGGACGACCTCATGTACAAACATTGGGACCAATGGGTGAGCACTGTGCCACACCCTTTTGTGGCCGATTTCGATGGCAAAAGCATTGCCAATGAGTTCGACTTGCTCGAGGGTGAATTGTTCGAAAGCCCAGTGCGGCCTTTTGGTGGCATCGAGCAATTGGCATGGAGCCCCGATGGCAAAACAGTGGCTTACACTTCGCGCAAAAAAACAGGTGTTGCCTATGCCGTTTCTACCAATAACGACATTTATTTTTACGATTTAGAAAGCAAACAAACACGCAACATTACCGAGGGAATGATGGGTTATGATATGAACCCCGCCTTTTCGCCCGACGGACAATGGCTAGCTTGGGAAAGCATGGAACGCGATGGCTACGAGGCCGACAAAAATCGCCTTTACATTATGAATGTTGCAACCGGCGAAAAACGCGACCTCACAGCCGATTTCGACCAAAATGCCGACCACCTGAAATGGACAAAAGACAGCAAAAGTATATATTTTACTAGTACTTGGCATGCACGCACGCACATTTATAAAGTGGATATTGCAACAGCCGTTAAAAAACAAATTACCAATGGCGATTTCGACTACGAGGGCGCTTACCCCGCTGCCGAAACCCTCATTGCCACCCGCCGCTCCATGAGCAAGCCCACCGAAATTTATGCTGTAAACGAAGCCACGGGCGAAGCTACCGAACTCTCGTTCGAAAACAAACACATACTCGACAAAGTGGAAATGGGCAAGGTAGAAGAACGCTGGGTAACAACCACCGACAACAAACAAATGCTCGTGTGGGTAATTTATCCACCGCAGTTCGATCCCAACAAAAAATATCCAACCGTACTCTATTGTCAAGGTGGCCCACAATCGCCCGTGAGTCAGTTTTGGTCGTACCGCTGGAATTTGCAAACATTTGCTGCCAACGATTACATTATTGTAGCCCCCAACCGCCGCGGCTTGCCCGGTTTTGGACAAGCATGGAACGAGCAAATAAGCGGCGATTATAGCGGACAAAACATACGCGACTATCTCTCGGCCATCGATGCCTTAGCCAAAGAACCCTTTGTCGACGAAACGCGCCTCGGATGCGTTGGCGCAAGTTACGGCGGCTACTCGGTGTTCTATTTGGCTGGTCAGCACGAAAAGCGCTTCAAAGCATTCATTGCACACTCGGGCATATTCAATTTGCAACAACAATACCTCGAAACCGAGGAAATGTGGTTTGCCAACTGGGACATGGGCGGCGCCTATTGGGACAAGCAAAATGCCGTTGCGCAGCGCACCTTTGCCAATTCGCCACACCTTTTTGTTGATAAGTGGGACACACCCATACTCATCATACATGGCGAAAAAGACTACCGCATATTGGCATCCCAAAGCATGTCGGCCTTTAATGCCGCCAAATTGCGAGGCGTACCAGCACAAATGCTCATTTACCCCGACGAAAACCATTGGATACTCAAACCCCAAAATGGCATCCTGTGGCAACGTACCTTTATCGGTTGGTTGGATAAGTGGTTGAAGTAAAGGTGATATATCATCTCTCTTATACATAAAATCACCCGCAACAAATAGGCTTGTTGCGGGTGATTTTGTATGTAAATACTCATGTTTTCTTTGAAAATCATTCGGAATGATTGTATAGACTCATTCATATGGAATCAAGACAAAAGTATAAAGAATGTACCGTTCGAAACCCATTACCCCAAACTTATTTCTTAATGCATTTCACCGTTACCCAATTATTTTTTTCTTTGAAATATTCCATTTGCAGGCCTTGTTTGTTGGCTTCTTGTTCAATTACAGCAATATCTTCTTTGTAAAAACCACTCATATACAATTCGCCAGCTTTGTCGAGGCAAACGCTGTAGGCATGCATATCGTTCAGTAAAATGTTCCGATTTATGTTAGCCAATATTATATCGTACTTTTTGTTTTTCAGCAATGAAGCGTCGCCCAGAGCGATATTAATATTGTTGGTGTTGTTGAGCGCAATGTTTTCGGCCGAGTTGCTCGTACACCATTCATCAATGTCGATGGCGTCGATGGGGTTGGCGCCCAGCATCGATGCCAAAATGGCCAATACGGCTGTTCCGCAACCCATGTCGAGCAAGCTTTTTCCGGCTAAATTCATGTGCAAAAGTTCTTCAATTATCAAACTCGTCGTTTCGTGGTGTCCAGTGCCAAACGACATTTTGGGGTCGATCACAATTTTAAAACGCGCATCGGGAATGTTGCTATGAAACGAGCTGTGAATAACGCAATCATTGCCAATGATGATGGGTTCGAAATAATGTTTTTCCCATTCTTCGTTCCAATTTTTATCTTCAATCAATGCAACGCTATATTCAATTTTTGCATCAATAGGGAAGTTGGAAATGATTGATTGCAGCGCTGTTTCATCGAATTTGTCGGAAGGTACGTAGCAATAATAACCATCATCGTTGTTCACAAAACTTTCGAAACTAATTTCGGCAAGCTCAGCAGCCAAAACATCAGCAATGAATTCTTCTTTTGGTTGAATGTCGAATTTTAATTCGTAATACTTCATATGTTTTTGTAATTTATTATAAATATTGCGTTTGCAACTACCTTATTCGTAATGATGTTTGTTGTATGTACAAATATCAAGCTGTAATTTGCAGTTCTCGCACGAAAACACTAAGTGGGTGTTGCTCGCAGTGCTATCGCAATTGAGCGAAGCGCATACAAAAGTAATGTTTTTTTTGCGCTTAGCGAAACAATTATTAAATTAACTGCTGAGCACTACATGATGTCTGTTGTTTGGCTTTGTTATAAAAATTACAGAGCAATAAATCTGTATTTATACAAAATATGCGCTATCGAAGAGGAGTGGGGGATGGCTGTTTAAGTTTTTTGCTATATGCATGTGTGTTAAAACATTCATTGCTGTTTTTAAATAGCAAATTTTAATTCTCAATGGCATGATTGTTGTTGTTTTACAGCTTAAAGTACGTATACCAATAGCTGCATTACTTTATATGCGTTCTATTTGTTAATGCAATATAAATCAATAGTTTTTTAGATATCAATAATTAAATATTAAGCATTATGAAAACAATTAAGATATACTTGTTGGCAATGTTGATGGTTTCGTCGGCAGTCTATGCTCAGAGAACAGGGTTTATCGATGATGTTTATTTTAAGCCGAGCGATGCACGCAACATCGATATTAAGGCCAACGAACGTCAGAAACCCGTTGTGAAGAATGGAGCACGCCAAATTGTATTTGTCGATGCTGCAAACACCGATGTTATTATTACCAAAGATACTGTTTTTGTTTTGGAAAAAGCCAAGGAGCAAACGGCTCAAAGTGAAGATAGCATTACCGATGAAGGTTACTATATTGGTGGTTTCAAAGGCAGCAATAGCGATTTAGAATATGCCGAGCGTATTCGTCGTTTTCACAATCCAAGGTACAGCATTCATATTTCTGATCCGGGTTGGAATGATATTTATTTCCTCAACAGTTGGGATTGGAATGTATATGTTGATGGTTCGTATGCGTGGGTAACACCTACGTGGACCAATAGTTTGTGGTTCGATTATCACTACCGTCCGTATAGTTACAGCAGTTGGTATTGGCGCAGTTCGTGGGGATGGCCTCATTACGGCGGTTGGGGTGGCTATGGTGGCTGGGGTGGCTATGGCTGGAATAGCTGGTCGCATGGTTATTATAGCGGTTACTATGCCGGTTATTTTGGTTGGCCATATGGTTATGGTGGTGGTTATGGAGGTTATTATGGTTACGGTAGCTATTGGAATAACCCATATTATTGGAATACTTGGGGTGGAAGTAATTATGTAAGCAACAACAACCGCGGTCGCGCCACCGATTATAATTATAGCGGTACGCGTCAGTCGACAGTGAATAGTGGTGGTGGCGCTGGTGCACCTGCTTTTAGTAGCGCAAGCGGAACACGTAGTTCATATTCTGCCATTGGTGGTTCGGCACAATCGGGCACACGCACTGTATCAACTGGTACGCGCAGCATAAGCACAGGCGATCGATCGCAATCGGTAGCACCAGGTTTTACACGTAGTTATAGCACCGATCGTAGTGTCGATGGTCGTAGTTACAGCACACAAGGTTCGCGCACAAGTTCGGCGAGCAATAATAGCTCTACACGCTCGAGCAATTTCGATACACGCACATCATCGGGTACAGCTGCTTCGAGTGCGAGTGGTTCGCGCAGCACCACAACAACAGGTGGATATACAACAGCGCCTGCATCGTCGCGCTCCTACTCAACAGCGCCTTCGAGCACACGTTCGAGTAGCACCTACAGCGCGCCTTCGTCAACACGTAGCACTACAACAACGCCAAGCAGCTATAGCAATACTTATCGTTCGTCGAGTTCATCTTCAAGCTCGTCATCGGTTTCTAATACACGCTCATCTTCATCATCGTACTCAAGCGGCTCATCGGGTAGTTCGTATTCGGGATCAAGCTCGAGTGGCTCACGTAGCAGTAGCACAGGCTCTTCGTCGAGTAGTGGCACGCGTCGATAATTTTATTTATAATAGATAAAATAATTTGTCGATAAAGCTATCTGAAGTAAAGAGGTTCGGCTGTTGGTCGAATTTCGATGCAGAGGCAAATTACTTGAAATGAAATTTTAAAAATGATAGAAAATAAAAGTGGAGAGATGGGGTTTTGGCACAACTTTTGAAAAGTAGAAGCAAAGCAATTTCTCCATTTTTTTAGTATAAAATATATAAACACAATGCCGATTGAAACTTTTTTTCTAATACACATGTTTCAATTGACAAAATAAATAAACTATTTCCAGATGAAAGCGAAAATTTTAACGTTGGCGGTGTTGTTGAGCTGTGGTGCAGCTATGGCACAAACCGAATATGATGCATTGAAACTCGGACAAACCGATATAGTAGGAACAGCCCGATATATGGGTATGGCAGGTGCTTTTGGCGCATTGGGTGCCGATCCATCAGCTGTGAGAGACAACCCAGCAGGTTTGGGTGTGTATCGTAAGTCGGAACTTACAGGAACAATGAGTATGTTGTTGCAGGATGCAGTAGGTACTTGGGGCAATGTAAATATGAAGTCGGATATGTATAATTTGGGTTTTAATAATTTTGCGCTTACATTGGCTGTTCCATCGTGGCGTGGCGAAACAGGCGTAGAAGGAGGACTGATAACATCGAATTTTTCTTTTTCGTACAATAAATTGCGCGATTTTAATCGTGTAGCTCGCATCAAAGGCAGCAAAGATTATAATTCGTTGACGAATTATATTGCAACCAATACAAGAGGATTGACAGGTTACGACTTGATTGCCGTTAATAATGCCAACGAAAAATATGATCCGTATTTCGCAGATAAAATTATCCCATGGCAATCGCTTCTAGCATTTAATGGCTATTTAATCAACGAAACTTCTGCCAATAGTGGCATTTGGACTTCGGCACTCAACGAAACGGCTTATTATAATTCAAATACAAATGTTGCCCCATCCTATCTATTGCGTGAGCAAGGCGCAATACATGAATATGCTTTTTCGTGGGGTGGTAACTTTAGTAATAAATTCTTTTTGGGTGCATCGCTCAACCTTCGTTCACTAAACTATCAGATGGATGCAAAATATTCCGAAGAGTTTCCTTTGGGGTCTGATGGTGAGTTTGGTGGGTCGATGGATTTAAGCAACTCCATTAAATCGAAAGGTGCTGGTGTGAATTTTAATATTGGTGCAATATTTATTCCTGTCGATTTTATTCGTTTGGGTTTTGCGGTGCATACACCAACAATTTATAGCATTAAAGATAGCTATTTTTCAAGTTTAGAGTATGAGGTTAATACCGATATTAATGCCGCGAATCAAATTGTGTATCAAAAAGGAAAAACTTCAACGCCAGATGCTTCGCTCGATTATCAATTGCAATCGCCACTAAAATTGAATGCAAGTGCAGCAGTAATTGTGGGGCAACAAGGGCTTATCAGTGCTGAGTACGAATTGGCAAATTACTCGGGCATGAAGCTAGCCAACGACCAAGGTGATATCACGGTTTATAATGATGAAAATGACCGTATTGGTGCTAATTTGAACAATGTGCGTACCATTAAAATTGGTGGTGAATATCGTTTGACTGAGAATTTCTCGTTACGTGCAGGCTTTGCTAACATGAGCAGTGCAACGGGATTGGAAGTTACCAAAACTTTGAACAACGAACGCTACCGTGCCGATAACGAATTGTTGAGACACAATCGTACCGATTATTTTAGCTTAGGGCTTGGATATCGCGAAGCTAATTGGTATATCGATTTTGCATATTTCAACAAAAAAATCGACGAAACTTTTGTGGCTTTCAATGATATAAGCCCAAAAACTGCAAGTCTTATTACCAACAATAATAATATAGTGGTTACTTTGGGTGTACGATTCTAAAAAAATACTTCTTTTTAAATTGCCTTTTTCAATAATTGCAAATAAAAAGCATCAAAGAAATTTTTCTTTGATGCTTTTTTGATAATAAAGTTGTTTGTTCGAATATAAAAAAATAGTCCGTTTTCAATTTAAAATGAGTAGTCTTTAGTCTTTTTACTCTTACTTCTTTCCTCATTTTTCACTTTTCATCTCGATAGCAATTCGGGACATTCTTCATCCCGATAGTAATCGGGACATTTTTCATTTTTATTTCTTACGCTTTCCCTGTAATAATTCGCTTCACTTCGTTCAGTTTGTTGAGTGCTTCAACAGGTGTTAAATTATTTATATCCAGGTTTTTTATCTCATCTCGTATTTGTTCCAAAACAGGGTCGTCGAGTTGGAAGAAGCTCAGTTGCATTCCTTCGCGATGTTGTGCAATTTCGCCAACCGATTTCGAAATATTGTTTTGACGATTGTCGGTTTCGAGGTCTTTGAGTATTTGCTCCGAGCGTTTTACAATGCTTTGGGGCATACCTGCCATTTTTGCCACATGTATACCAAAGCTGTGTTCGCTGCCGCCTCGAACCAATTTGCGCAAGAAAATTATTAATTTGTTCAATTCTTTTACCGAAACATTGTAGTTTTTTATGCGCGAAAACGATTTTTCCATCTCGTTCAACTCGTGGTAGTGCGTGGCAAAAAGTGTTTTTGCCCTCGCTGCCGGATGTTCGTGCATGTATTCAACAATGGCCCAAGCAATCGAAATACCGTCGTAAGTGCTTGTGCCGCGTCCTGACTGATCGAATAATACCAAACT
>CAZEVV010000055.1:0-12873 GCA_964515675.1 uncultured Paludibacter sp.
ATGCGTAATCATCAGCATATCAGAACACTAAATTAAATATCTAAGTTTTTGTAATGGGTAAAAATAAATTGGCAAAATTTGCCGACATGGATGCTTTTGAGCATGTTTTTCAGGTAAAATCGACAGAATTGCGCGAAGGCAAGCAATTTGAGCTGAAAGGCAATTGGGGGCAAACATTTTTTAAAAACAACAATCCTATCGTACTCGAGTTGGGATGCGGAAAAGGAGAATATACCGTTGGATTAGCACAAATGTATCCCGAGAAAAACTTTATTGGCATCGACATAAAAGGGGCACGTATGTGGACCGGCGCAAAACTTTCGGTAGAGAAAAAACTCGAAAATGTAGCATTTGTGCGTACCAATATCGAAATGATTGATCATTTTTTCGGTCAAAATGAAGTTTCCGAAATTTGGATAACCTTCCCCGACCCACAAATGAAAAAAACTACCAAAAGGCTCACTGCAACCAATTTTATGGCCTTATATAAAAACATCTTAAAGCCCGATGGACTCGTACATCTTAAAACCGACAGCAACTTTTTGTACACTTACACTTGCGAAATGATTAAAGCAAATGGTTTGACAGTACATTTCGAAAACAACGACCTGTACGGCTCGGGTCTCAACGACAAAATTTTGGGCATAAAAACATATTACGAACAACAATGGCTCGAACGTGGGCTAACAATAAAATATATCAAATTTAGCATCGACAATCAAGTTGCACTCGTAGAGCCCGATGTTGACATTGAACACGACAGCTATCGTAGTTTTGGTCGCAGCAAAAGGCAACATATGAACGAATAGATTTTCGAACTTTCGGAACTTTTATTGCGAACCTTTGTGGCGCTAATTTGTTAGCACAATAGTTATAATAGATATTTCTGAGCAATATCAACGCTTTTTAAATTTTCAGCCCGATAACTTCGGGACATATTTAATTTTTAATTTTTAATTTTTAAAAATTACCATGGACATATATCCAAATTTAATAATGGATGCGCTCAAACATGTGCGCTACCCAGGCACAGGCAAGGACTTAGTAAGTGCCGAAATGATAGAAGACGACATACGTATCGAAGGTAATAAGGTAAGTTTTTCGATAGTTTTCGAAAAACCTAACGACCCCTTCTCAAAATCGGTAGTAAAAGCTGCCGAGCAAGCAATACTTACTTACATAGGCGAAGCGGTTGATATTAAAGGCAATATTGCCATAAAAAGCAAGGCTGCCCCTGCCCCACCGCCACGCGCAGTATTGCCACAGGTAAAAAATATTATCGCTGTATTTTCGGGTAAAGGTGGCGTTGGAAAATCAACTATTTCGTCGAATTTGGCCATCGCGCTCGCAGCACAAGGTTACAAAGTTGGCCTACTCGATTGCGATATTCACGGACCATCGATGCCCAAAATGTTTGGCGTAGAAGATGCACGACCAGTACTCGAAGAAGTGGATGGCGTGAGTGCATTGATGCCGGTGAAAAAATATGGTGTAAAACTACTTTCGATAGGCTTTTTTGTGGATCCCGAGAATGCGCTTGTGTGGCGCGGTAGCATGGCTAGCAATGCACTAAAACAGCTTATAACAGATGCACATTGGGGCGAACTCGATTATTTTGTAATGGACCTTCCGCCGGGCACTGGCGACATACAACTAACACTTGTACAAACACTTGGCATTACTGGTGCTGTGGTGGTAAGCACGCCACAAGATGTTGCTTTGGCCGATGCACGCAAAGGAATAAATATGTTTGTGGGCGAAAAAGTGAATGTACCTGTACTAGGATTGGTCGAAAACATGGCCTATTTCACCCCTGCCGAATTGCCCGAGAGCAAATATTATATTTTTGGAAAAGATGGTGGAAAACGCCTTGCCGAAGAAATGAATATTCCGCTTTTGGCACAAATACCTATTGTTCAAAGCATACGCGAACAAGGCGATGCTGGCCGTCCTGTTGCTGTCGACACCGACACTATCAGCTCGCAAGTTTTTATGCAACTTGCACAAAATGTAGTTGAAAAAGTTGACGAACGCAATAAGAATTTCGAGAAAACAAAAAAAGTTGAGATGAAAAGATAGTGCTAATGCCTATGCAATTGATTGTTTAGCACTATTTACAATAAAAACTATTACAAAGCTTGTAGTAAAAAATTCAAAAGCACTATTATTAGTGCTTTTGAAACAAACTACATAACAAACATATAAGTATCAATGTAACTAAATGTAACAATGCGCGACAAATTGCAGGCATCGTTATTCGAAAATTTAGTATATTTTTGATAATTAATCTTTAACAGTTTATTGGGCTACTATACTCAATAATTTCAAAACGTTTAAAGCATGAGAAAAGGACTTTTGATTTTAATTCTAATCATTGTTACTTTGGCTACTTATAGTCAGAAGAAATCTTTTTCTCGTTTTTCGTTAACTGCCGAATACGGATACAACTACTTCGACGGCGATATAAATCAAAACTTAACAAGTATTTTCCCCGCTTCAATTCGAGATATTACCTATGGCGCAAGCCTCGAATATGCACTAACACCCGTTTGGGGTGTGTCGGTCGACTACTATCACTTCCCCTTGCGTGCCGAAAATTTTGTACCACGCATCATTGTAAACACCGATATGCATAGCGCAAGTGTAAACGCAACCGTCAATTTCACGCGAATGCTTTTCCCGCTTAAAGCCTACAAACTTTTTCTGATAGGCTCGGTAGGTGCTGGATATGCTTATTACGAATTTAAGCCCTACAACCCTATTGACCCAAGCGACCCATTGGATGGACCACCAGCAACTTTGCTACTCGAAGCAGGACAGCCGATAGGACGAGCATTTACTGTGCCTGTATCATTCGCGTTGGAATATAATTTCTCGAAATCCTTTGCTTTGGGATCCAAAATTCAATACCGTTCGCACAACAAAGACAATCTCGAAGGCATTGCTCAACTCAATTGGAAGGGTGTAACCAACGATTTTATTGGTGCAGGATATGTGTATGCACGATACAAATTTAATGCTAATAATCGTAACCATTTACGCAATATCCGCTGGAATGACTATGCACCCGACGAAGGACTTGCATTGGCACGCGAACTTAAAGACGAACTAGCAGGCATTAATGCCAAACTAAACGATGTAGACAAAAAAGTGGATGCTGTCGACAAAAAAGTAGACAATTTACTGCCTCGTATCGAAAATATTGAGCAACTTTTGTCGAACGATGGCGTTGATAGCGATGGCGACGGCGTGCCCGACCATAGAGACAAGCACCCCAATACGCCAGCGGGCACACCTGTTGATTTTTGGGGACGCCCTTTGGCAAATGTTGAGCCGGCAAAACAAGGAAGAAAATCGAACAGCAACGCATTTGACGATGTTAATAGCGTAACTTACATACCATCGGTTTATTTCGATTTCGACAGAATTAACTTATCTACCGAAGCATTGATAACCATTAGTAAAGTGGCGCGACGCTTGAAAGACGACCCCGAAGTTCTACTCGAAATACGTGGTTATACCGATTATTTAGGCACCGATGCCTATAATACCGCATTGAGCATACGACGTGCCGAACGCGTAAAAAAAGAACTCGTTGAAGTATGGGGCATCGAAGCTGCACGTATAAATGCCAATGGAAACGGAAAAGCACCAGCTCCCAAAATGAAATATGCACCTAACAGGCGATGCGATTTCTTTTTCAGCAAATAATTTTATTATTAAAATAAATAACCAGAATTAGTCTCGAAAACTATCGCGATGAATGATTTGTGCTATATATAAATCTCAACAAATTGTTATCTATTGTTGGCTTGCACAAGACCCTAAATTACACAAAACACTTCAGATATTCAGAAAGTTAGACATCGCATTTCGCAAAAAAGCAGTATTGGCATGTCAATTTTACATGTAGATGTTTAAAAATTAAGATTCTACGCTACACTTCAAATTGACATACTCCATTAAAAAAATCGCTCCAAATGGAAAGACAGGCGAGGCGAAGTTATCGTAATAAGCCGTACAGCTTACAGCATAGAATCTAAACGAATGATAACATAGTAATTAAGACACTCAAAGTAGCCTGATTCTAAAGTTTATTCAAAAACAATTTGTTAGCATCCACCAATTGTTGCAATATTTTGCTTCTCGATATAATCATTTATCCATTCGTCCAAATCAACTGATTTATCGAGCTGTAAACGTTCCTTAATTGTATTGCGACGCCTATACATTGTATTTTTATTGATATTGAGCAAAATACATGCATCGGTAATATCAACATTTAAGCTTATGAGTGCAATTACAATCTTATCCAACAGTGTTAATGCAGGAAAAGCACTTGTTAGTGAGCAAATAAAATCGTTACCAACAACATTTATATCTTCGATAAACTTAGGCCACAGTACTTCGGGTATGGCACTAAAGCCTTTCACTTCGTTCAACACATCACTTACCGTAAGTTTTTGAACTTTTGCCTCCAAAGCACTCAACTGCAATGCATTGCCAGCACGCGCCTTGAGGGTTTCAACAAGCAACGCACGCTTATTTTGATGTTGATTTTTAAGCTTTTCGAGCTGTAACTGATAATTTAAATCGGCCTTGCGACGCTTGAACGACACATACATAAAAAACATAATTGTAACTAAAAGTATTGCTGCTAATAATGACAAATAGGCAAGTATGGTACGATTACGAACCCTCAAATCTGAGTTTTCAAGTTCTTTGTTTTTAAAATCAAAACGTTTATCAATACGATATAGCTGATGTTTTTTGGTTTCGTCGATAACCTTTAAACGATTATCGATGTAATTGACTGAACTACTGTATGCTTTCGAATAATTTCCAGCCATTGCATGCACATTACTTTCGAGTTTATAATAAGTTGCCTTGGCATATATATTTGTAGTGTCGCTGCCCGATAATTGTAAATAATGCAAAGCCGAATCGTACTCGTTGCGCACAACGTATAAGTGCGAAAGGCGAATATGATAATAGGGGTCGCGATCAAAATAATTATATACATCGTAAAGCAACTGTTTTGCCTCGTCCAAACGATCCGTTCGATAAGTCAATGTCATAGCTTTATACAGTCCTACATCATAATAATCGTCCTTATAATTTAATGTGTCGAAAACAAACAAGGCTTTGTCAAAATAATATAGTACCGTGTCGACTGATTGTTTTTGTAAGTCCTTTACATTCGCAATTTCGCGATAAGTATAAGCTAAATTAACATCACTTCTGATTTCCTTAAAACAACGTTCAGCTTTGCGATGATACTTCAAGGCTTCGATATAATTTTCGTCGAGAAAATACAAATAACCAATATTAAAAGCCGCAACGCCAAGCTCATTAAGTTCATCAGTACCACGCAAACAAGCTATTGTATGTTTATACATTTCAATAGCTTCGTCGGGATTATTTTCCTTTAAAATATAAGCGCGTAAAAAATGTGCTAATCCATCTTCTTCTTTATACTTTGAATTGTAATAATACTCACATGCGATATTTATAATACTATCATTCGGTGGTATACTGTCCAATTGATATAAGGTGTAGGTGTAATACAAAGCCCAATCGGCAAAATATTTTGCTGGCAAATGCTCGGGATTGCTAATACGCATTAAAGTATCGAGCGCCAATTGCGATTGATCGGCATAATTTTCGCGTGCAAAATTGATTGCGTGGTAAGCTTTACGATGAAAAAAGTTACACGAAAGCATCGAAAAAGCCACAAAACAAAACACAAATATTCGCTTCATTGCAATCACAATTTTATTGAATTTATTGATTTGAGAGTTTAAAATTTAGCTCAAATATAATGTAAAAAATCAAGCTTACAAATAAAATTAGAAGTAAAAAAATTATATTGCTTATTTACAGCACCTTAACAACAGCACACAAAGCAACACTTACAAACAAAAAATTTGGAAAAACAGTAAAAACACAGTACTTTTGGAATGTACGAAATGCAATAAATTTGCTAAAATCATTCGATATAAAAATGAGAATGCAGACAAGCGCAAAACAAACGGCATAAAAGTTATTAAAAAAAAGCGACAGAAACAATTCGGATGTCGATAGGCATAAGAAATAAAAATATTAGCCTGATTATGGTGTAATTTTACATAATCAATTTTTTTGAAGTTTGTTCTAAAATAATTAATGAAAGAGCCTAATGTGATGTATCATAATTTTTGAACTTTTTATCTTTTTTCGCCCTGCTAAATATCCGTTTAGCAGGGCGTTTTTTTGTATTATTATTTGTACAATTCATTTAAATAGCTGGCTAAAAAGAGACCGCCACGATAAAGCATTGTATCGAGTTTGTGATTAAAGTTATACAAATAATGATAGTTGTTGGTATTTGTATATGCATAAATCTCGTTGCGAATAGCATAACCGGCCTTTACCGATGCAAGCATATCAGCCTTCAAAAAATCGGCTTTCTGATGCGCATAACGCAGTTGCAAATACTCACTAAACTCGGTGTACGACATTTTGCGTGCTTCCAACATTTGTGTATCCCACAAGCCATGAATGTTGATATCGCGTCCAAACCATTTTATTGGCACCCTATTTCCGCCTAAATCAAATTTGCGACCAAGGTGCATAGGTTGGTGCAAATCGCCGATGAAATGCACAAGAAACTTCAAAGCTTCTTTGTCGTTTTTGTTCGTTTTAATGCGCTTCGACAACAAATCGAGCGCATAAAACAAATGTTCGCCTTCGGCAGCAGGGTTGTCAATTAAAAACTTCAATTCGTCCACTGTCATGTCGTCTTTTAAGTTTTGGTAATGCCACTGATAGCTGTATTTATAACTATCGTCGCTGCGCACCTCATCAGCCCAAGTGGAATAATAAATTATACCTTTTGTGCCCAACACTTTATCCACATGTTTGCGTACTTTGGGTGTTAAATTGGCATAAGCAATATCCGAAATTATGCGATGTCCAATGGCATCGTAGGCATACGTGAATGTATGCAATAAAATAAATAAAACGAGAATTAGTTTTTTTTGCATGATCGTATTTTTTTTGATTGTGTTTGCAATAATAAAAGATAAAAAAACACAGAACGATCCAATGATGAATTCTGTGTTATAAAACTTCAATACTGTGAGCTTTTACTGAGAACTTTTACTGATAGCGCTGAATTTAAAAAATTCGATGAGAAAAACATTCGCCCATAGCAAATAGAACAAATGGTATCGCACAAAGCACTTTAATAAACGCCTAATATCCGGCCAAAAGTAATGAAATATCGTTGTATGGGATATTAAAATAGTTGGCAATAGGCCGATTTACCAAAATGCCGCTATAAAGATAAGCGCCGTTGCGAAAGCCTCTACTTTCGGTTATAGCTGCTTTTACACTTCCCGAATTACCAATTTTTAGAAGCATTGGTGCAAAAATATTACTCAATGCCATAGATGCAGTACGTGCTACACGTGCCGAGATATTGGGTGCACAATAATGTATCACATTGTGTTTGACAAAAACAGGTTCTTTTATGTTTCGGCAAACCGATGTTTCGAAACAGCCACCTTGATCGACACTTAAATCGATAATAACCGAACCAGGCTTCATGGTTTTCACCAAATCTTCGGACACCATAAAGCGCTCGTTGCCATTAATATAACGCAAATTGCCGATAACAGCATCGGCCGAAGCCAACGATTTAATGAGTACGGTAGGATGAATAACCGATGTAAAAACCTGCTGCCCCAAATAATGCTGAATTTTTCGCAATTTGCTAATATCGTGATCGAAAATTTTTACCTGTGCGCCCAATGCTAAAGCCGTACGAGCGGCAACTGTGCCAGTAATACCTGCACCAAGAATAAGTACTTCGGTGGGCGAAATGCCCGCAACACCACCCAAAAGCAAACCTTTGCCACCACTTGCATTCGACATAAGTTCGGCGGCAACTGCAATGGCAGTACTACCCTCAATTTCGGATATAGAACTCATAACCGGAAACGACCTCTGTTCGTCCTTGATAAGTTCGTAGGCAATGGCATTCATGCGTTTTTTCATCATTAAACGTATACATTCTTCGCTCATATTGCTCAATTGCAACATCGACAAAACAGTCGACCTATCTTGCATCAACATCAATTCGTCGGTGGTTGGTGGCGCAACTTTAAGCACAATATCGGCACCAAAAACCTCGGCCGGCGTATCAACCAAAAAAGCCCCTGCTTCGCTGTATTGCATATCGGTGTACGACATTGGCACGCCAGCACCGCGCTGCACATATACGCTATGACCCTCTTCAACAACTATTGCAACTCCTTCGGGGGTGAGTGTGAGGCGTGTTTCAACCGCTTGGTTTTCGCATGGCAAGCCAATCGACAAGCGAGGCTTTGAACTTAATTCGCGCAACAAACATTCCTCTGGAAATAATTTACGCTCTGAATTTGAATCGAAATGCATATTAAATGATTTATCAATGAGCTACAAAGTTAAAAACTATTGTTGAATATCAAATAATATCGAGAAAGAAATTTCAATATTTCAATTCAAGTTTGATAACGCTGACAGTTGACAACTAATTTAAAAAAAACCTTAGAATTTACTTTTTTCAAAAACAGGCAAATTGAGTTGCTGTATGAAACCGATAATTTCGTTGTGCAATTGTTGCAATTGTGCTATGTCGGGGTGGTTATTATTACGCATACGTTTGAGCTTTTGGTAAGCAAAAAACGCACGATATTTGGCATAAATGCCTAAACTCCATCTCCACATAAAATAATGAAACACCATAAACAAAGGCGCAAGAAAAATCGAAATATCGAACAATGCAAAAATTGCGATAGTTTGAAGTAAATAAAACAAAGGAAAACTAACGATGCCAATGGCATATTGTATCGACGCAAAAAAACCTTCGTACTCAACACGCATGGCTCTACGCAAAAACAAAGGCAGCATAAATGGCAAAAAATGAAACACAAACGACCAAAGAAACAAAGGCACACTGGCTGCAAGCCACCAATAGCTCAATGCAGGTTTTTCGTGCGCATGCAAGTTTATTGCCCGTAATTTATGCTTAGCAAGTAGTTGTTCGTACACTTCGCATGACTGTGGCAATGTGCCAAAATCATAATCATTTGCTTCGAGGTAATGCAGCTCGTTGTTGAGCACCTTTTGCGCTTTAAACTTATCGAGCACATTGGCGCTGCAACATTTCTCAACAATTGCCAAAGATGTATTCAAAACCGATTGAAAAAAAGTATAATGCTTTGTAGTGCGAATATCGAGCATCAAGCTACTTATATCGTCGCTTAAATTTTTGCGCAACGCATTGGTGGCAATTGCCGGATTGTTGTTATATTGTTCGATATAATCGGATACATCGATGGGTTGACCTATATTAACGATGGCGTGTTTGCCAAACTTTGTTATGCTGCCATAATCGATGCCTATGGGTACAATACGTACGTTTTTGCTTGTGCCCAATGCTTGCTGCGTAGCAAAAGCAATACGAAAAATACCTTTCACCAATGGCCGCAACTGCTGCAATTCGCCCTGATTGCCTTCGGGCATAATGCACAGTGCATTACCCTTTTGCAACAAATGTACACATTGCTCAAACACTGCTTGGTTTTTGCCCAATTGCTCGAAACCATCGCGACTGCGGTAGGCGGGCATTATTTTGGCAAATCGTAAAAATTTTGCCAACAGCGGTTTCTTAAAAATGTCGGCGCGTGCCAAAAACGACACCGAAAAATGTTTCGGACAAATATCCAAAACTGCCAATGCATCCATTAGAGCATTGAGATGGTTGGGGGCAAAAATAATAGTGCCATCGTGTGGGATGTTTTCGGCGCCTACTACAGTAAAAGGGTTGAAAAAGTGCTCGAATGTTTTTAGCACATAGCTTTTTGAAATACGGTAAATGGCTGTAAGTTCGTAAATTTCACTCATGTATTTTTATTTGAGTTTACAAAGTTAATATTATCGGAAATACACATTTCAACAAAAAAAACGATCGAAATTAGGGATTTTTGCGATGCCAAATATTGGCAATGGCCAAGCCCGAAATTATATGCCATATGCCCCACCATGCAGCCACAAACAACATGCCGCCCAAAGCCATATCGGGCGGAAAAATTTTGGGATTGAACAATAACACAAGTCCTAAACCCGAATTTTGTATGCCAGTTTCGATGGTAAGTGTACGTCTATCGGCATTGGGCAAACGAAAAACTGTACCCATACCAAAACCCGCACTCAAAGCCAAAGCATTATGCAAAAGCACAATTATAAATATATAAAAGATATGTTGTAAAAACAACTCAAAATTGTTCGAAAATGCCAAAACCACCATTAACATAAAAAATACGATTGATAGCATTTGAATGGGCTTGATAAGTTTTTGAGTGATAGCAGGAAAGAAGCGTGCAAACAACACACCCAAAATTAAGGGCACACCCAACAATATAAAAACTGTTTGAAACATTTGCGCATTGTCGATGTGTAATTGTGGCAACAAAGCTGCCGAGCGTTTACCCACAAAATTAAGATACAATCCGCCCCAAAAGGAAAAATTGAAGGGCGTAGCAAAAGTAGCTGTAAGCGTTGTTGTAGCAGTTAAACTAATCGAAAGCTCGGTGTTGGCACGCGAGAGCGACGACATAAAATTGGAGATATTTCCACCCGGACATGCCGCCACCAATATCATTCCTAAAGCCACCGTAGGCGTAATGTATTTATATAATAATATCACCAACAAAAAAGTAAGTGCTGGCAAAACAATGAGTTGCGAAGCCAATCCCACCAAAGTACTTTTGGGATTTTTCATTATTTCGAGAAACTTGCGAGGACGAATGCTGAGTGCAATGCCAAACATAATGAAACCCAAAACGATATTGATAGCATGCATGCCAGCTGCCGAGAAATTGATTTTTATTGGGTCGAGTGCAAGAAGTGATTCGTACATATGCCTATTTTTTTAACTTGATAAACAAAATTACAATTATATTTTGGATATTAAAACATTATTATAATCAACTTAAAAAATAATGCTCCAAAACAATGTCATTTATGCCAACCTAACTCTACACAGATAACCCGCTGGGATTGAACCAAAAGAAAACGTTTAGGGTATAATGAACGTGTTTGCGCTTAAATTTATCGATGTTTATTTACCTTTAAAAAATCATTTTGCGCTACAAATTCCGAAAAAACACAGTCTTCAAAATTTTTAAAAATGATGCATTTTTCGTTCATCAATTCATTTTTTTTGAAATTGATGCAAAAACAACGTTCCTACATATAGATTTTGTAACGAGCATTGCGCTGGCTGACTGTTGCATTGCATCAAACAATAAAAGCCACTTTTTTTAGTTTTTCATAATAATTGCGTACATTTGCATGCATCACAACAAAAAATGCGATGCATGCTATTGTCGTAAGACATCATTTAGAGCAATTGTTTAAAATAATTATTTAATAATGAAGTATTTATTGTCATTCCGAAAGCAAATAATAATGGTTTTTGCACTGGTGCTTGGCTTACACACTGTGCAGGCGCAATTGGTTACAGGCAGTGCTGGTAGTGCAAGTTACAATAATTTTCAGAACATCGATTTTGTTGTCATTTTCAATGGCATCAATCACCAATCGCAACTCAACTACAATGGCACTTACAACACCATAGCGTGGAGCACCTACGAGCAACCCAATGTGGTGGTTTCGAACCAACAGTTTCATTATAATATCGACGATAATAAGGGCTATATTTTGCGTGTCGACGATAAAACTTATCACATATGGGTAATTGATTACGCACAACATTTGCCTGCCATAACTGCCCTTAATGTTGTGGCCGACCCCCAAACGCAATGTCGTGAGTTGGCACTAAATGTTGTGGGCAATGTACCGCAACTGTCGTACCGCAACCGCAATGGCGGATTGAACTATATCGACCGTAAATTTAGTTTGAAATACAAAACGCTGGAGTGGGACAACAACGCATGGAAAGAAGTGGAACGTAACACCGACGTGTCGCTGCCGCAAACTACGATATTTATCGACGAATCGCCCCTGTGCGACACGCAATTTACGCTCGAAGGCGATAAATTTGCTGCCGATTTGGGTTTGCCGAGTTTTGTGCTAAACAGTAGCACTTTTGCAGCCATAGCGGTTGCTGGCAAAATTACAACTACGGCCACCACGCGCGACTTCAAAAACGAAGGCAACAGACCCGACAAACCCGACGTTATAAGTGCTTCGGCACCACTCGATATACTTTTTAAAGCCAATGGCAATGCACCTGTTGCACGCAATTTTGAGTGGACAGTTAGCAAATCAGACGCAATCATCATCAATCGATCGGCCGAAGAACACCGCTATACTTTTAACGATGCAGGCAATTACAAAGTAAAAGTGCGTATTTCGAATGCATTTTGTACTTTCACCGACTCGGTAAACATCACAATTGTGGAGTCGGGATTACAAGTGCCCGACGTTTTTACACCTAATGGCGATGGCATAAACGATGAGTTTAAAGTTGCTTACAAATCGCTCCGAACTTTTAAAGGCATAATACTCAACCGTTGGGGCCGCAAAGTGTTTCAGTGGACCGACCCCTCGAAAGGTTGGGATGGTAATATCAATGGCCGACCAGCAGCCGAAGGAGGCTACTTTTACGTTATTGAAGCATTGGGAACCGATGGCATTGAATATAAGCTTAAAGGAGATATTACTTTGTTGAGAGGGAAGAATTAGAATCCGAATTTGAAGATTGGAAGATTTGAAGATTTGTCCCGATTGCTATCGGGATTGAAGATTGAAGAGCTTTTTATTGGAATGCAAGATTGCGGAATAGCGCTGGCTGAGCGTAGTCGAAGCTTTTTTTGATGAATG
>CAZEVV010000055.1:12973-15256 GCA_964515675.1 uncultured Paludibacter sp.
GTAAATAAACAAATAGTAAATAGTTCAATGACTTTCACAGCAATTGATTTTGAAACGGCGGATACTTGCGACCCATGCGAGATAGGCATCACGCGAGTTGAAAATGGGGAGATTGTTTTTCAGCAATCGTGGCTCATTAAGCCTGCTTGTTATCCGTACATGAACTTTTACCATCAGCAAGTGCATGGTATTAGTTCGAAAAGCTTGGCGAACGCCCCAACATTCGATGAGCTGTGGCCAAAAATTGTGGCATACTTCGACGACCAAACGCTTGTGGCGCACAATGCAGCCTTCGACATGCGTGTGCTGTGTGCCGCTTTGCAACATTACGATTTGGCACTGCCCTATGTCGATTATTTTTGTTCGGTAACATTGGCGCGCAAACTGTGGCCCACATTGCCCAACCATAAGCTCAACACCGTGAGCAGTTATTTGGGCATACGCTTTTCGCACCACCGCGCAGGCGACGATGCTATGGCTTGCGCACACATTGTACTAAAAGCACTCGAAGGACACACAAGCATCGATGAAGGATTTAAATCGATGAAGTTAAAACCAAAAGCATTATCAGCATTACGAAAATAAAAAAACGATTATAATAATGTTGTTCAAAAACGAAATATCGCCCGAATATGCACAAACACTTTTCGATAACGACGAAAAGGTGCTTGCGTTTGTAGCCGCTGTAAAGTGGGCCGATGGCTATGTGTGCAAAAAATGCGGTCACGACAATTATTGCGACGGCAAAACGCCACATGCACGCCGCTGTACACGTTGCAAAAAAGAAGAATCGGCCACGGCCAACACCATTTTTCATAATGTAAAATTCCCAGTGAGCAAAGCCTTTTTCATTGCCTACAATGTTTGTGTGTTGGGCAACGAATTTTCGTCGTACAACTATGCCGACATGCTAGGCCTTAACCAAATGACCTGTTGGAAATTTCGCAAACGCATACTCAACTGCATAAGCAATGTAGCCAAAGGAAAACAAAAAGTAGCTATTAAAACCATACTTTTGAGTAGATAAGAGGGGCTTTTTGCGCCTGCATACTGTGCAGGGCATCGATGTAGTGCTTTATGATATAACTAATGAAGAATACTTGGCAGCAAAGACGCAAATTTAGTAAATTATGCCGAATTTCAATCTATCGCACTCAAATTCATTAGCAAAATTTCGCTTGGCGTTGTGCTAGTCTTGCTGTAGGTGAATGCAAAAAAACACAATTGCTTGTATCTTTTTTGGGGCTGGATATGAAAGCTAGAAGACTTGCTTTTGGTGCGAGGTAGATAGAACATACGTTAAATAACCCGCGATGATTACGCTACGGCTAACGAGGGTTTCAAACTTTATCACTTTTAGTTAAACATACACAATCATTCTATCACTTATCACTCATACGTACGTTAATCGTAGGCGTATTTGTTAGGTAAGTTCAACAAAGGTGTCTTCAAGTTTTACGTTAAAGTTAATCTCGGCTTTTAATGCTTTAAAAACTTTTATAATCGTGTCTATTGTAGCATTGTTAGCACTTGTTTCGAGTTTCGAAATCTGTGCCTTTTGTACGCCAACTAACTTTCCGAGTTCTTCCTGTGTTAAATTGCGTTCTAGCCTTGCTGATTTAATCATTTTGCCCAAAACGTCCATTCTCAACTCATATTCATACTCTTCTCTTTCTTTTGTTCCAGTTTTTCCGATGTATTTATCTTTCATTTCCGAAAGACTTTTTGCTTTTATTTCATTCGTTGCCATGATTTTACTTTTTTAGTTTGTTGTTGAAATACTTGTCTCTAATTCGTACTGCTCGTTCAATTTCGTTACTTGGAACTTTATCCACTTTTTTAACGAAACCATGAGTTGCAAAAACCAATGTTTCTTTATTGTCTGTTTTATCCCAAAATAAAAGTAATCTTATTTGAAGTCCCGCATATTTTGTCCTAAATTCCCAAATGTCACTTTGAAGTTTCTTAAAAAAGTCTTGGGTCATTCGTTTGTTCGGCAATATCAATGTTATATATTATTTTTCGCACTGCTTTTAGAACGAGTTTGGCAATAAATTCATCTGCCTCCTAAAAAAAATAGTTTCAAAATATCTCATTTGTATTTCTTAATGTTATAACGTACAAAGATAGATAAAGTTTCGATATATGGAAACAATTTGTATGTTTTCTTAGTATTTATAGCATTCGAATAGAGCCATATCACGCTAAAATAAATAATAACAACTTTCAGACTTCTATGACTATCGTAATTTGAAATGCATCAACAATTGAGATTCCCTGCCT
>CAZEVV010000056.1:0-15253 GCA_964515675.1 uncultured Paludibacter sp.
AAATTCTTGATAAATCGATCCATTTTCCCGTAGTAGTAAATGCCTGCAAAAACCGATTCACCCAATGCACGACCATATTCCACGCGCAACACAGGCAATTGATTAAACGGTGGAAATTGAGGTTCGCACCAAAGTATTTGTTTTTGATTGCCCTTTGTTTTTTCCATATCCCAATCGCAAAATGGCATTATCATTACATTAAAATCGAGACCTTTGGCTTTGTGCACAGTCATTGCCCTAAAACTAGCCGTACTTTCGGGCGTTGCAATGGCTTGTTTGTCGCCTACTTTGTCCCACCAACGCAAAAAGCTGTACAAATCGGTGCCTTTGTTATTGATAAACTTAAAAACCACATCCTGAAAAGCTTGCAAAAACACAGCCTCGTTGGCCCATTTGCCCATTTCGAAAGTTGCAATAATTTGCTCTGTCATTTCGAATAGCGAGCTTTGTTGCAACTGCTCCACAAAACGACTTTCGTGGGCGCTTAGCAATAATTTTTTGCTGTCAGTAGCTGAATCATTCGTTGCCCAATTTTTGTTTTGTTGCTGCATGGCACGTGCATATTCCACATTCACTATGCTGCGCTGTATGTCGTCGTGTGGGTTGAGCATGAGGCGCATAAGTCCAAGTATAAAGCGTACGGCCGACGATGAATTGAGCATCAAACCTTCGTTGCCCAACACATCATAGCAATAACCATTGCGTGCCAAATCGCTGGCTTTGTAGCTCAACAAATGCTGTATCAACAATTTTTCCTCGGCATTGGTACGCACCAAAAAAGCTATGTCAGAGGGTCGATATCCTCGGTCTTGAAGCTCTTCGAGCAAAGTGGGCAATTGCTGCAAAGCCAAATCCTTCCATTTTTCATCGCTTTCCTCTTCGCTAATAAACCGAAACTCGACATAACCCTCGTCGGCATTCGACTTTTTCTTTTGGTAAAGCTGTTCGTAAGCATGCACAATACGACTTTGCAAACTGGCCAATTCGGGATAAATTTCAGCTATATTTCCCATCGAAAAGTTCAACTTATCTTGCATTAATGAAGCAGCACGGCGAAAAAACTCATTGTTAAAATCAACAATTGCCCTATCGCTCCGATAATTTGTATCGAGTACCTCTTCGTTTATCAAATCGGGTCTGAAACTTTTATTAATCTCACTATCAAGCAATTTCCAATCGGAATTTCGCCAACGATAAATGCTTTGTTTCACATCGCCTACCACCAAATTGAAATATTGCGCCGCCAAACTATTATCGAGCAATGGGCGAAAATTTTGCCATTGCAAGGCCGACGTGTCCTGAAACTCATCAATCATATAATGTTGCACATTCACGCCTGTTTTTTCGTACACAAAGGGCGCATCCGATTGGTCGATAATGCGATGCAACAACATATTGGTATCCGAAATGAGCAAAGCATTTTGCTCGTCGGCCACGGCTTTTATGTGCACCGATAAGTCGGTAAGAATGCCCAAAGTATTCAGATGTTTGAGCACTATGCTGGCACTATTGTACAAAATAATATCAACATCAATTAAATGAATAAGCTCGTCGAGTGCAATTTGCAAACCGCCATAATAGGCCGCTTCGATACTTTGCTTTATACTATCGGGCGTTTTTTTTGTATAACAATTGGCCACATCGAGCAAATAATTGCGAATGCGTTGTGGCACTTCATATTTTCCTTCGGCTATTTTCTCTAAGGATTTTGTTTGTTTGTAGGCAAAATCATCATGCGTCAACCCATGCTGCTCAATGGCCACAAGTGCTTTATTTACTGCGACTTTTACATTTTCTTCAAATGTTTTGGCTATCGCTCTCAAACTTTCTTGGTAGTTTTTCAAAAACTCCCTATCGTGCAATTTTTCGTGAATATTAGCTGCTTTATTTTGATAATTCTCCTTAAAAACCTCATATCCTAAAGCCTCGATGCTGCGACGTGGGTTCCAATTTTCGGATTGCTCGATACGCTCTTCGGCAAAACGTGTGAGCCACGAAAGCAACTGCTGGTTTTCGGTTTTCGATAAATCGTGAAAAAGATTATCGACAGATTGCTGTAAAATAGCATCGCTATCCAACTCGAGCGTATAACCGCCATGCAAGCCCATTTCGCGTGCAAAAGCACGTATCACTTGCTGAAAAAACTTATCAATTGTACTTATCGAGAACGACGAATAATCGTGCAAAATATTCAACAACAATTTGCGAGCTTTTGCATTTACAGCCTCTTCGCTAAGTTTAAATTTCGACATCAAATCGTTGCGATAGCCCGATGACTGCCCCTGCGCAAGTAGGTGCAATTCTTTAAGGATGCGCGATTTCATCTCGTCGGTAGCTTTATTGGTAAAAGTTACCGCCAAAATACGGCGATGGTTGCTGCGAGGGTCAAACAGCAAATCGATATAATCTTTTGTTAGCCGGTATGTTTTACCCGACCCAGCCGATGCGCGATAAATGTTAAGCATGATAATTATATTAGCCCCCTAACCCCCTCAAGGGGGAATGCAGAGCGCAATTATTCAAAATTAAATACTGAGAATTGAGTAATAGCAATATTAATGATTGTCGCTTACCCTATTTCTATTTCCCCCTTGAGGCGTTTACCTCATGACGTAGGAGGGAGGGGTTAGGGGGCTTTATTCCACATTCCCATCGCACATAGCCACCACGCGATCCGATATTCCGGCCAATTCTTTGTCGTGCGTAACAATTACCACCGTGAGGCCAAATTTATTGCGCAAGTCGAACAACAATTTATGCAATTCCTCTTTGTTTTTGGAGTCGAGACTACCCGAGGGTTCATCGGCCAAAATAAGTGCAGGATTGTTGATAAGTGCACGCGCCACCGCCACTCGCTGCTTTTCGCCACCCGACATTTCGCTGGGCTTATGTTCAATACGGTCGGTCAAACCCAAATAATCGAGTAATTCGAGCGCACGCAAACGCACATTGTTTGTTTCTTTACCCGCTATAAGTGCAGGTATCATTACATTTTCGAGCGCCGTAAACTCAGGCAATAGCTGATGAAACTGAAAAATAAACCCAATGTGTTGATTGCGAAAAGCTGCCAACTCATTGTCGTTTAATTTCGAAACATTGACACCATCCACTTCAATATCACCTTTATCGGCTTTGTCCAAGGTACCCAAAATTTGTAGCAGGGTAGTTTTTCCCGCACCACTAGGACCCACAATCGACACAATTTCACCTTTATCAACCTGCAAATCGACACCTTTGAGCACCTGAAGCGTATCGAAACTCTTGAAAATATTTTTGGCTTTTATCATTCCTGAATTAATAATTACAAATAACGTTTACATTATAATTACAAGCTTGTGCTATTTTTTGTTTTTATAAGCTACCGAATGGCTATAACAAAAAGTTTGTAACAACGCAAAGTTATATCATTCCGACGAAATAAAAACCAACCAAGCACAAAAAATAGTATTTTTGCCAAAATTAATCATTTCGCAGCAATTATGCACACTGAAACAGACAAAAGATTTGGAAACATACAATTCAACAGCAATGCAAGACTCAAAAATTTGAGTGTGCGCATTAAACCCGATGGTATAATTGTGAATATGCCATCGCATTTGACAAAAGAAAAGGCATTGAAATTTGTGAATGATAATGCTGAAAAAATTATTAGCAAACAAAAATTGATAAGCGACAAAAAAGAAAGCAATAGTCTCATTATTAATAGTGACACAAAGTTGAAAACACTCAGCTTTGAGACCAATGTAATTTTTGCCGAACGAAAAAATTTGCATTTCCTTCTCAAAAATGGCATTTTAAACATTGAGGTACCACATAACTTTGTATTCGAAAATGGGCAAAAGGACATTTGGAATGGCATTAATTACTTTCTGAAAAAAGAAGCCAAACGACTATTGCCTAGTCGATTGGCACAGTTGGCACAACATTACAATTTTAAATTTGCAAGCGTAAAAATACAATCGGCCAAAACACGATGGGGCAGCTGCTCGGGCGCAAAAGATATAAACTTAAGTATGTATTTAATGCTTTTGCCATCGCATTTGATCGATTATGTTTTGCTACACGAACTTTGCCACACCATCGAAATGAACCACAGCGAACACTTTTGGGCATTGATGAACAAAGTTACCAACAACAAAAGCAAACAATTGCGCGCCGAACTAAAAAAATACAGTATGCCATAAGTTTTATTTTTCAAAATACCTAAAATAGGTGATTGCGAAGCATAAAAAAATACGCTTACTTTGCATCAGTATTTTTGTTAGTAAAAAAAAATGAATGTTAGTAAAGAAACAATCCTTATGCAAAGTGATTTTTAGCCATTTCAACTTTGACATAAGGATTATTTTTTTTTACAACAACAGCAAACAAGCCACCCAATTATTTGTTATTTAAATAATACAAAAAATGAATTAGCAAAAAAATAATTTCTTTAAAAGAATTTCAACACAGCATAATATGCAAACACACAAATACATAGCAAGCTCAAAAATGATTGACATGATAAACGAAGATGCTCGTTTATTGTCCACCACATCGCGTTTTGGCATTTCGTTTGGCTTTGGTAATAAAAGTATCGACGAGGCATGCCAAGCCAATGGCATCGACACTTACACATTTTTAGCTGTTGTAAATTTCATTGCCGAAGAAAACTTCGACATAAGCTCTGAAACCATCGAAAAACTATCTATCGACACCATTATTAATTACCTGAAAAATGCGCACAACTATTTTTTAGGCTATAAATTGCCTTCTATACGGAGCAAATTGCACGAAGCCATAGCCACTAGCAATCAAAGCGATGCCTACAAATTGGTGCTAATGCGCTTTTTCGACGAATATGTGGGCGAAGTACGCAAACACATGGATTATGAGGACAAAACGCTTTTCCCATATGTTGGTCGATTGATTAAAGGTAACAAAGAAAAAGATTATAATGTGCAAATTTTTGAAGAGCACCATACCGAAGTCGATTCGAAATTGGCCGAATTGAAAAATATTCTGATAAAATATTATCCTTCAGATGGTAATAATTATTTGCTCAACGAAGTGATTTACGATTTACTTTCGTGCGAAAAAGACCTTATTACACACAACAATGTGGAAGATTACTTTTTTGTGCCTATTGTTGAAACCATCGAAAAAAAACTGACATAATAAAATGAGCGATGAGCAAATAAAAATAGCAATTGCAGAGCCTTCGATGATTATTCGTAGCGGACTTTCGGCAGCCCTTAAACGTATGACAGGCATAAGGGTGCAAATTTTCGAAATTGCGAATATCGACCTATTGTCGAACTACTTACGCATGCAAAAGCCCGACTTACTTATAATTAACCCGAGTTTTTGGGGAATGATTTCACTCGCAAAACTAAAACAAGAAAGCGACCATGCAGCATTGAAATGTTTTGCCTTATTGGCTGCGCCTGTCGACGAAATGTTTCTGAAAGATTTTGATGCTCGCATAGGCTTGTATGACAGCCTTGAAACACTCAAACAAAAAATTGACATGCTTACAAATGTCGAAATTGATGACGAAAACAATGCCGATGGTGATTTAGACATAAACGACGCATTGAGCGTACGCGAGCGCGAAGTACTCACTTGCGTGGTGAAAGGCCAAACCAACAAAGAAATTGCACAAACGCTTTTCCTATCAACACATACCGTTATTACACATCGTCGCAATATTGCCCGAAAACTAGGCATACACAGTACTGCTGGGCTCACAATTTATGCCATTGTAAATAAATTGGTGGAACTCGACGACATTAAGAACATGTTGTAAATAAGCATATACAACCCAAAGTACGTCCCAATTTTCACCATCATTCCTAATAAAAATCTGACATCTAAAATTTGTTTTTTATAACCTAAAACCATTAACCCGCAAACAAAAACAATTTTCCTAAAAAAAAGATTTACAAATACTTGTTAATTTGAAGTTGCAAAACAATGATAATATTTTGCAAACCATTGATGGTGAATACACAATTTTGGTGGCCGAAGATATTAAAATGAACATGCTGGTAATTGGCAATATGCTGCGCAATGTAATGCCAAAACTTATAATGCACGAAGCTGCAAACGGTGCTATTGCTCTCGAAAAACTCGCTAATTTAGTGCCCGATTTAATATTAATGGATGTGCAAATGCCAGTAATGGACGGAATTGAAGCAACAAAAAGAATAAGATTGTTGGACGACGAAGTATTGAAAAACATTCCGATTGTGGCTTTAACAGCTGGCGTATCGAAAGAAGAGCGCGAAAACTGCAAAAACGCAGGTATGAATGACTTCTTATCGAAACCAATTGATAAACAATTGCTGTATATATTGTTGCAAAAGCACTTGCTAAAAGTTGATGTTGAGCAAAATGAAACTCAAGAATTTGAATTAAAAAAGTGTAGACATACGCATTTCGACAAAGAAAAACTTCTCGAAAAAATTGCCAATAATACAATATTATTCAACAGTTTAATGAGTTTGTCGATGGCTGAATATCCAAATTATTTTGTAGCCATAAAAAATGCACTTGAGAGTAAGTGTTCGGTTGAAATTAAAAAAGCTGCCCACACGTTAAAAGGCAGTGCTTACAATATGGAGTTTGTTATTTTGGGCGATTTAGCACACGAAATGGAACAAAACATCGACAAACTTGATGCCTGTACTAAAATATACCAAGCACTTTTAGACGAATGGGAAATAATTTCGGGTATGATTGAGGAGATTTAATTAAGATTGTACAAACAATATCGTTCATCTTTAACTCCATTTTCGATAAATATTTGATTTTGAATGAATAAAAAAAACTTCGATTTAGATTTAAAAACAAAAAAACTCAAAAGGACAAGCAAATCCTTTTGAGTTTTTTTGTACGAATAACCCAAACACCTCTCCTCTACTCTTTTACAAAAGCTTCGGCATCGTCGAGCACATCGAGTTTACCAACATCAATCATGCGGTAATTATTTGGCACATAAGCCCTTATTATTTCGTCGGAACAATTATTTAAATAAAAATCCATGATCGGAAAAACCTCACCATAACTTTGCATAAGCTCAAAAACCTTTGGCGAAAGCACTTGTATGCCCGAAAAAGCATATTTGTTGTATGTTTTGTCGAGCACAAAAGATGATGGTTTGGTTTCGCCTGTTTTTTCGTTTACCCAACCTTTCAAATTATCATTTTTATCAAATAATAAATACCTAAATGTATTGCGGCTACTCACTACCAAAGTGGCCAATGCATTGTTTTGCATATGTGTGGCATACAAATCACGCAAATCGACATTCGACAAAATATCCACATTGTGTACTAAAAAGGGCTTTCCGTCGGCAAAAAAATGCGCCACCTTACGCACAGCTCCACCTGTATCGAGCAATAGTTCGCGCTCATCCGAAATGTCAATGCGAATGCCAAAATTATTTTTCGACTCCAAAAAATCGATAATCTGTTCGGGGAAATGATGCACATTTACAATAATTTCGTTACAGCCAGCTGCTATCAACTTTGTAATAACATGCTCCAACAATGGCTTGCCAGCAATGGGCACCAGTGCTTTGGGAATGGAGTCGGTAAGCGGTTTCAATCGGGTGCCTAAACCCGCTGCAAATACTAATGCTTTCATTGATTAAAAATATATAATGTAACCCCCTCACCCACAATTGGCAATTAAAACCAAACAATAAAGGCTTGGAGGATTATTTTTTTGCAAAACTAATTCTTTTTATTCATTACAGGAATTTTATATAATAAAAATTCTTGAAAAATGCCCATTTTATTGACTTATAGAACTAACCACCAACATTTCGCTTCCACAATGTGCGGCAAATTCGGGGGCATACAAGCATTGCAAAGCGGCACGTCCTCCATCAAATTGTCCTTCGTGTGTAATGTTGGCTTCGTACTCAAAAACATATGTTCCTTTGGGTAAATAATTGAAAAACAAATCGGTTGAAGCATCTTTTGTACTTTGGTAATAACTCACACCTTGCTTCCACTGCATGCCCGAAAGTTTATCAACGGGTTCGAGACAAGCCGCACGATGATCATTGAGTGCAACAAACTCGAAATTACGATCGGCCGTTACAACCAAACGTGTAACTATGCGATCGCCTTTGCGCAAAGTGCTGCCCAACAGTGGTTTCATGCTTGGCGCACCTGCGTTTTGTGTTTGCAGCACAAACAATTGTTTGCTCACATGCAAGCCTGCACCGGCTTTTTGCATTTTATTGGGGCTCACCATATATTGCCAATAAGCCGCGCCCCACGACAAAGTTTTGGCTGCCTTGTTGTGCGATTCCACTTTAATATCAGCCATTTCGCTACTAATGTTCGGGGCTTGAAACTGCTCTTTGAAATAACCCAATTCTTTTGTTTCGGCCTTGCGCTCAATCACTTTGTTGCCAATGCTCACTTGAACGCTATTGCCATCAGCAAGCCAATTGCTGCCCTTTTGCATTAGCGCCGACACTGCATTTACAGTGGCAATGGGCGAATCCCACATTTGCGTTTGTTTTTGCAAAAGCAGCCAAACCTTCATTTCGTCAACATCTGCGGCATAAGTTTTCGAACTTGAAAAAGCTTCAATCAATGCCGTTTGCACCACAACAGGGCGTTCGTTCCAAAAATATCCCGCACGATTGCCTGCCCAAAACATACCTTTATCAGTCGATTTTATGGCTTGCTCGCGCAACGAACGCAATATCTGATTGGCCAAAACGCCATTGTTGTTGGCTTGTGCAATATTCACTATCATTGCCTTATTGTATAAACTTTGCTTTTTCCATTGCTCAAAACTTTGGCTTAAATAATATGCATATGCCTCGCTGCATGTTTTATCAATGGCAATTTCGGCAAATAATGTTCGTACATATAAATATTTAATTTGCTCTGAACCAATGTGCAATGTTTTGGGTTCTTTCTGCTTTTTAAAATCATCATAAGCACGTTTCATTTCGGCATCAACATAAGTGAGTGCCTTTTGCGTAGCTTGGCTAAGTTCGGAGGATAATTGAATGCCGGTAACAGATTTGAGTTTACCCACCTGCATCAAAAACTCTAATGTAACATATACACTCGCTTGCATATCGGGCATCCACGAAAATGCGCCATTCGAATATTGATTTTTCAACAAACGATCGAGCAATTGTTGTTGCATTTCGGTCTGGCGATTTACATTGAGCAATTCGATGAGTTTGTGCATTTGCTCACTTTCGTTTTTTGCAGCCATTACCCAAGGCGTTTGTTCGAGCACGATGTTTTTTAACTCCTCATTTTTTTCTAAATTAGATTGTAATGCATCATTATCGCCAATTTTATTTTGCCACTTTTGCAGCTGTTGGGTTATTTCGGGCATTTCGGTAACAATGTTATGTGCCATTTGCGAAGCATAATAACGACTCAACAAATCGAAAGTACTATTTCCATCCCCAACGCTTAAAGCCGGCAATGCTTGTATGGCATGCCACAATGGATTCGACGTAAATTCGAGCGTAAAAGTTTTATTATCCACAGCATCGAACTGCTTTTTCATGCTGTCGAAAGCAAAAGTTTTGCTCTGGTTGCTGCGCACAAGCATGGGCATGGTTTCGGTAACCAACACTTTGTTGGGCAAAACAGGCAAGTAGCGCTGTTCGCCATCGCTAAACTGCTGCGAGCTTGCCACCATTTTGCATACCAACAAATCGACATTTTGCATCTCAGGTATTTCCCAACTTACTGTTTGCGAGGCCTTTGGCGCTAACTCAATCTGTTTGACTTGCAACATCAAACCTTCTATCGTTTTGCCAGTGCGGGTATCCAACACTTCGGGTAAAACGCTTAATTGCAATGTGCTATCCGTCATATTTACCACCGAGGCCGTAAGCTCCCATTTGTCGGATTGGCGCACAAAACGAGGCAAATGCAAGTTAAGCATCAATTCCTTTTGCGTAACGACAGAATTTTCGGCATAACCCACAAATAAATCGGGCGTGTGTGCCAACATTTTCACATTCCAACGTGTGAGACTTTGTGGTGCCACAAAACGCAATTGCACATTACCTTCGGCATCTGTTTTTAACTGCGGATAGAAAAAGGCTGTTTCGGCAAAATTGTTGCGTATTGCTGTTTTGTTTATGGTAGCTGTTGTTTCAACTTTTTGGAAAGAAACAATCTCATCTTCCACAATATTTATACCTCTTATCATTATTGGAGCACTATCAACTGCCATTAACGAGAATTCTTCAACTATTTCAGGCATAAAAGATTTTCTTCTTTGCATAGGTCGAATTCCCGAACCCATGCCAGAATTCGTCATTTGCACACATAACAAAGCATCAAACGCGAAACTTTTTACTTCAAGAAATTTAGTTTCGATATTTGCATGTAAAGTGTTAACATCAAAAAGTTTTGCGCTCCAATTTGTTACTAAAATTGGATTCGGCCGATAGTTTGGTGCAAACTGCCACTCGTGTTTGCTAATGGCATCGAGCGAAGCATCGTACATAACGGTCATTAACTCGGCCATTTTACTTTTTGATTCGGGAATGTTGATTGTCCATTCTTCGGTGTTGCCTGGTTGCAATTTGTCGCGAAACACTGTAAGCTTTGGTGTTAGTGCTTTGGGCAATGTTTTTTCACTCAAAACAATCATTTTCGACAATACATTTTCGTCGCGTACCATGCTCAAACTTATTGTTGCACCATCAGCCATGGCTTTTGAGAATGGAATGCTAAACTTTTTAGTACGATTACTAAGGCGCAACCATTTCTTTTCAATTTGCTTTTCGCCCGCGAAAACCTCGTACAATATCCAAGCATTTTTTGCAGCACTCCCCACCACAAATTCAACATTTTCGCCTATGCTGTAAGTGTCACGCTCATTGTTTACCCACAAATAAGTTTTAAGTGGTGGCCGACGGTCATTTTCGGAATAGATTATTGTATTGTAATGTATTTTTACTTCTTGTCCATATTTATCAGTAGTCGAAATTTCGATGCGATACGCACCCGATTTCCATTTGTGTGCATCCAAACTAAACTTCTCTTTACCCGATACAAACTTCCCTGCACTTATTTGCTTTCCATTTTTCAGCGAATCCAATGCTATGTTTTCAAAATAATCATTACTAACTAATGTATAAACAGCATAATTCATACTTTGATTCAATGCAATACCATTCAAAGTTTCGCACTTCACATCCAGCTGCAACACTTTGTTTTTATTTATTTTCGAGGGAATGTCAGCTACAATCATCAATGCTTTGTCGCCAACAGCTATGGTTTGCGTTGTTGTTTGTGTTTCGCCCTTTTCGTCGGTTATATCCACAGTAAGTTGATAATTGTAATAAGCACCATGACGCGACCAAATATTGGTTTCGTTGGGTTTTGTGGGCGAAAATTCAATTTCAAAAACCCCATCGGCATCTGTTGTCGCACTCGAAGCTTCGAGCCATTCGGTATCGCGAGGCATCCAAAAAGCAAAAGGGTGGCGCATGCGTTGCCATCGGTAGCTTACTTTTGCGTTGGCAATGGCATAACCAGCATAGGCTGTGGCTTTGCCTTTTAGTGTGATTTTCTCATCAAAACGCACCTCATCTTCAGGTTTTTCAACTCTAATTTCAAACAATGGGCGTTTGTATTCTTCTACAAAAAACGAATGCGTAGTTTCGCCTACACGCAAACGATATTGTCCGTTAAGTCCTGTTTTTGGCAAAACAAATTCTCCCACTATCGAACCAAAATCGTTGGTTGTAAGTGTTTGTTCATTAATTAGTTTGTAGTTTGCATCAAACAATTTCACATCGAGTTTTTTATTAGGCAAAACCACATTGCTTATTCGCCCATAACTATATGCAATAGCCTTGAAATAAAGCATTTGCCCCGGGCGATAAATGGCTCTATCGCTAAAAACATTCACAAGTTCAACCGCAACATTATCAAAATATCTTTGTCGATAATAATAACTGTAATTTTTATTCGAGAACGCTTTGTCATTAGCATTGCTCACAAAAAACACATAATTGGCGTGATTTTCGGGCAATTCGATACTTGCAAATCCATTTTTGTTGGTAGTGTGTTCGCTTATATAAACAATTTGGTATGCACCACCTGTCCAAACATTGTTATAAACTTTCACCAATGCGTTTGACACAGGTCGCCCCGAAACACGATGTAAAACAGCAACTTCCATTGTCTTCTCATCACTTCTGTGCGTAAGCAAACTCATATCTGTCACTCTATAATACTGTTTTGTAAGTACCGAATCGGTTTTTGCATCGAGCACTTCTATTTCGAAAATGCCAAATTCGGGTGTAGGCAAATTTATTTTCGTGTTGGCAACTTCGAAAGCGCGTTTTTTATTCAAACTAAAATTGTAAGTCTTAAGGTATGCTCGTTTCAAAGATGTAGTATCGTTGTGCCTATTACTTTGCGAATTATGAAAAGCAAGTAAGTCATCATTTATGCTGTAAATATTGATTTTGATATTCTCAATATTTTTATGTTCTAACTCTATTTCCAATGCTTTGTTACGCGCAACTATATCGTTGTTAGTCATTTGCAGGGTAGGACTTTCGATAAGCAAAACAATATTTTTCAGTATTGAAATACGTGGGTAATCCGAAAATTTAGTTATTGCAGATTGGCATATAGCATGTGCTTTTAATAAGTTCTCATGATTATTACTTTCGAGTAAAGCTTGCACTTGCAAAAAAAGCACTTCCACTACCAATGGGTTTTCGGCGTGTTTTGTAGCCAAATGTGTCAATGCATTAGCATAGGCCTCTTTATCGTCGAGCAATGTTTTCACATAGTTCAAGCGTTTAATATCGGCATACAAATGTGCGTTTGCATTGCTATTGCTTGCACCCATTTTTAAGCGTTGCGCCAACAATTGCAAAGGCCAAACTTGTACATCGGTTTTCGCATCCAGCCCATCAACATAGCTAACAAACTCATTATAAACCGAAAACAATCGTGCATCATAAGTTCCTTTTGCAAATAAATCGTCCTGAAATAGCGCCAATGTTCTGTCCAACAAAAGGTCGTAAACAGTGGGTTGCAATGTGCGGCTATCTTCGCCTTCGAGCATTAAATCGCTGTATTGCAATGCTTTTGTTTGCAATAGGAGTTGCGAATGTTTGAACGATTTTTGCAAACACAGCAATACTTTGTTGGCAAAATGCTGCTTGCTCCACTCATTAATATCAGCAGGCAATACATCTACAAGGTTTGTGCGTTCCGAAATTTCCCATCTTGCATTTTCGAAAATTTGAAAATACATTTCGGCCAACAAATTATAAGCAATCGCCTGCAAAGCTTTGTCCGATATTTTGCTAATGTGCTGCTCAAAGTCAGATAACAAAGCAGGTGTGCGTTCTGCATCTATACTTATTTCAACACTAAAAATGCTCATTTTGGCTTTTAGCACTTGTGTCTCATTTGCTTCTTTTTCGGCTTGTAAATAAATATTTTGGAGCATCTTTATGGCCGATTCGGGCAGTTGCTCTTCGATGAAAGTATTGGCAATAGCCCACTGTTTTGCATAAGTTTCGTTGAGCGATTGCTGCGCAAATACCGTCATGCTAAAAATGCACAACAGTAGAAATAGACTTTTTTTAAGCATAATGTTAGTAAATTTGTGTTATCTCACATTTAAATTGTAAATCGTAATTGAGTAAATTGTAAATACTCGCTTGATGCCTTATAATAACAAAAAGTTGCGTACAATGTTATATGTAAAATGTTTGAAAATTAAATGCTGACAGCAAAAATGTTCTTTTTTAAGTATTAATACAATACTTATCCAGCACTTTATCGAGTATACAAACATAATAAAATGGGACATTAATTAATTTAAATACCTTTCCTTTCGAAGTACTTACTTCATCAACCGACAAAGCTTGCGACCAAACCCGCACAGCAAAAGCATGTGGTGCTTCATCCATGTATTGATGCAATGATTTCAGCTTTGCATTATGCCCCGATTTCACTTCAATAGGTATTGCCCATGTTTTATATTGCACAACAAAGTCGACCTCGGCCGACGACTGCGACTTGTCGCGCACCCAAAACTGACGGCGCATTGAAACTTGCCATTTCAAGGCAATAAGCTCTTGTGCAACAAGCTGTTCGGCCACACGGCCACGCCATACATCCATCACATCGGTAACCGAAAACAAACTTTCGCGCACACCGGCAATATAATTAAGCAAGCCCGTATCAAACCATATCAGTTTGGGACGATAGGCAACAGATGACAACATCGGAATTTGAGGTTTTAAAATGGGGTAAATCAACTCCAATAACATTGCTTTTTCGATGGTGCGAAACGCCTCGCCTACTTCACGCGACTTATAATTCGACCCACCAAAACGCTCAAATGCTATACGCTCGGCTGCATAACCCCAGCCATTTTTTAGTATGTAACGTATCACTTGCCCCAACATATTATTGCGTGCATATTTTTCAACATCGTAGATATAAGCATTCAACAACGATTCGTAAACTTTATCAACCTGAAACACATCGCGATTGGCTGCATAAGCATTAATTGCAGCAGGCATCCCACCAACAATTGCAAAATTATGAAAATGCGACAATACACGCTGATGCGCATTGGATACATCAATATTGAGCAATAAATCATAGTCGAAGCTCTCGCCTATTCCATTTAAAAACTCCAAAAACGAACATGGGCGTATGGCCAAATACTCAACTCTACCCACTGGAAATGAAATTTGTTTGTCGATTAAACATTCGAGCAACGAACCAGCACAAATTACATACAAATTGGGCATTTCCTCGTAAAAATATCGAAGTATTGCCACTGCATTGGCCGAACTTTGTATTTCGTCGATAAACAGTAGGGTTTTACCTGCTTTCTTTTGTTTCCTACAATGTCTGTATATTGCATCGGTGAGCAATTCAACATTTTTATAATTTTCGAACAACAATGCATCTTCTTCCTTATCCAAATTGAGTGATAAAAAAACTTCGAATTTGGCCGAAAACTGCCTCACCAATGTTGTTTTTCCAACTTGGCGAGCACCTCGCAACACCAAAGGCTTTCTATCCTCACTTTCAGCCCATTGCTCTAAGTATTTAAACTGACTTCTGTTTATCATACAATAAAAATTTTATAAAACGATTATACAAAGATAAATAAAAGTTGTAATAAAACAAGGGTAAATATGATTATTTTTTGTAATAAAACAAGGGTATAATATTGATATATTTGTAATAAAACAAGGGTATAATATTGATAT
>CAZEVV010000057.1:0-14912 GCA_964515675.1 uncultured Paludibacter sp.
CCCCCAGATAAATCTGGGGGTTATGCAAAGTAAACTCCTCCGGAGTTTTTCAGCAAGCCCTAATTACATACCAAATACATTTATCCCGAACTGTTGGACTCATCTATTTGCTAAATGGTATTCGTGGAGTGGTGATATTAGTTATTAGTAAAGTGGAATATATTTAATATACCTTGCAACAATCAAACTGTATGATGCATCAATACTGAACTAAAGTTTTTAAAGCTTTGCGTTTCTTCTTTTTTAAAATTTTAAAAAAAAACAACCCTGAAAATGAAACAATTATTTAGTGTTTTTCTTGTTTCTACAATTTTTTTTCGACTCATTTATATGCTAAGTTGTATTCGTTGAGTGCTCATAAATAAATAATGCTCACTTAATTTAAGTGAGCATTAAATTGCTTGTTTTCTGAGTTGCTTAAAATTCTATCGAAGCACAATTCAGCGATGAAGAGCGGAACTCAACTTTTTTGATGTTCAGTTTGTCTTTCAATAATTCGTAGAATACTGTGCAAAACCATTCGCAAGTTGAGGGGCCTTTACTAACAGCCACTCTGCTTTCGGGATAGGATTTTACCAATTCGTGGTTAAGAGCCGAAGCAGGTGCTCCAAATCTGCTTGTTGCACCTTTCATGCCTGTTTGCTCGTAAGCTTCAAGTACCTTTTCAAGCAAAGGGTCGCCTTCTTGAAAAATAGTTGCGTGATGAAAGTTGTCGGCAACTGCCCATGCCAATTTTTGAGCTTCCTTTACTGGATAAGCATAGTTGTGCTCATCTAAATCTCCCTCAATTTCTAGCGTTAACAGTCCAGAGTGCCCATGAAGATAACTAGCTTCGCCTGGATAATTCATAAATCTGTGTGCATATTGGAAATCCAATTTCACAATCGACCTGTACTTTTTGTCTTTCATTTTCTAATAGATTTAAATTGTTAATAATTATTTTTTATGAGAGCTTCAAAGATACATTTTTTTTCGAAATAAACCACAATTTCTAATACATTATTGAATAATTCATTGTACATGAGCATACTTCTTTGTTGCCAAAATTACAATTTGCGATATATGTCAGCGCATTTTTTTGTTTAAACCAATAGGATTGATGTCGAGCTTGTTTCGGTAATTGTATGAGCGGTAGTTGTTTGTGTGCTTTTTGTCGTTGATATAGAGTTGTTTTGTTGTGGTTTAAATTGTTGTTATTCCTATAAAAATCGCCATCGGAAATAATGTTGTCGTAAAAGTTAACAACAAACTCATCGCTAATATTTTCTTTTTTATATGCATTTGGTTTTTAATATATTGAACTTAATTGTTGTCGTTGTTTCTAATATTTTTTATTCCATTCTCCCACTACGCTATCAATATTCGCCGCCATGTCACCTGCGGCGTCGAGCCACATAATTTCGAAGCCACGGCGTTCCATACCTCTGAACCATGTCATTTGGCGTTTGGCAAATTGATGAATGGCTATTTCGAGTTGTTGATGCATTTGTTTGTAGCTCAGTTCGCCAGTTAGATGTTGAGTCACAAATTTATATTCCAACCCATAATAAATAAGATCGTCGGGCGATACGCCATTGTCGAGCAATGCTTGTACTTCGGTAAGCATGCCTTGCTGCAAGCGCTCGCTAAGGCGTCGGCTAATTTTTTCGCGGCGCAATTCCCTGTCTATGTCCAAGCCAACAATCAAACTTTTTGGGGGCGTAAACTCCTGGTAGCTTGCCGCGAACTTACTGCTATAATCGGCAATTTCGATGGCGCGTATGGCACGTTTCACCGAGTCGAGGTCGGTGCTGTTGTGCAAACTTTGGTAAGTTTCGAGTTTTGCTTTGAGTTGTTCCATGCTCCACGATGCCAATTCGGTGCGTAAGGCTTTGTTTTCGGGCACAGCCAAAAGTTTGTAACCTCGCAGCACCGATTCGATGTACATGCCTGTGCCACCACACATTATTGGCAACACGTTGCGTGTGCGAATGTCGTTGTAAACTCGAAAAAAATCGTGCTGAAACTCGAAAACATTGTATTTCTCGCCTGCATCGCAAATGTCAATCAAATGATAGGGTATTTGCTCTGTGTCCGAAATGCGGTATTCGTCCAAATCTTTTCCCGTTCCAATGTCCATGCCTCGGTACAGTTGTCGCGAGTCGGCGCTAATGATTTCAGCTGCAAGGCCTTTGGCTCTTAAAGCTTGTGCCAATGCCACCGCAAAACGCGTTTTGCCCGATGCCGTTGGGCCAAGCACTGTTATTAATTCGTATTTCGACATGTTTGAATTTTTTGAATTATTTGAAGATTTGTCCCGATTGCTATCGGGATTGAAGATTTAAAGAGATGTTCCGGAATTTATTTTAAGATGTTCAATAATTTGCTTTTGGCCTTTATCGCACCAACTGATAATCGTTGATAAGTATATCAGCCGAGATGTTTAAACGCTTGGTTAATTTCCGAATCATTTCAACAGTAAGTTTGCGTTTTCTATTAAGCACTTCCGATACTCTGCTGCGTCCACCTATTTCCGAAATTAAATCCACTTGTTTTAAATCAAGTTCTTCCATTCTTATTTTTATGGCTTCAATAGGGTCGGGTGCCTCAATAGGGAAATGTTTGTTCTCATATTCGTCAATCAATAATGCCAAAATATTGGCTTCATCGCTTTCGGTACTTCCGTTTTTTGCATCAAATATCAATTCCAGTCTGCTTAATGCTTCGTGGTAGTCGGCAACTGTTTTTATAGGTTTTGTTTTCATTTGTGTTGAATTTAAATTGTATTTGCATCGATTTTATTGTAAGCTTCGTGTGTGCCTACAAATCATATAATTGTTTGTTTGTTGGAACATTTAATTTGTTGTTTATTAGTTTGAAATTTAGTGTCCTAATTGAAAAATAAACATTATTATGCAAATCATCCCTCAACTCCCCCCTAAGGGGGCTGGGGGGCTTTTAATTCTCATTTTGGGAACATTTTTGCTTTTTATTTTAAAAAATTAGCAATCCTTTCGGCAGCAAGTTTCGAGCTGATAACGGCCATTGGCAATCCGGCGCCAGGTATGGTGGATGCACCAACATAAAAAACATTAGCGAATTGTTCGTCGACATTGGCGGGACGGAAAGCACCAATTTGCCCCAAGTCGTGCGCCAAGCCAAGGCCGCTGCCCATGTATAAATTGAAGCGTTTGTGCCACTCGGCGGGCGTGTAAATGGTGCGCGAAACAATATTCGGCATAATGTCGGCGCCAATGCGTTTGCCAAAATCTTCGATTATGCTATCCACAATTTGGTCGCGGTCGCTCCAGTCGGGTTTTATTAGCATATTGGGCACTGGGCAAACAAAAAACAGGCTCTCGCAGCCTTCGGGTGCACACTCGGGATTGTGTTTCGAAAGCACATTTACGTAATAATAGGGCTTTTCGAGTGTGTCGGCCTTTTGCAATGTTTTGTTGGAATATTCTTCGTAATTGTTTCCCAAAAAATAATTGTGATGGTTTACCTGGTCGAGTTTGCCTTTTACGCCAATGTAAAAGGTGAGGTAACCCATAGTCCAATTCATTTTGGCCAATTTTGCGGGACTGTATTTTTCGCGTTTAAATACTTTCGAACGGAAAAATGCTGCATCCGAGTTGATAAGTATCGCATCGGCCGTCCAGCGTTTGTTGTTGGTGTCGATTACTGCATTGAGCTTGCTATTTGTGCCTTCGTAGTCAACAATTTCGGTATTGTATGTAATTTTTACGCCTGCTTTTAGCAATTCGCTCACCAATCCCTCGGTAATTTTGTACATGCCACCTTTTACATTGTAATAACCATCGTGTTTAAATTCGATGTGCGACAACAGTGTATAAATGGCCGATGTGTCGAATGGTGTGCGACCCAAGAAAAATGCTACCAACGATATGATTTGCTGCGCCTCTTTCGAGTCGAAGTGACTATGTACTTGCTCCCAAAATGTGCGGAAAAGCACTGGTATGTGTACCGGATTTACGCGTGCAAGTGTGAAAAGGTAACCCAATACCGAATCGAAATTCGATTTTATTACCAACTCCACCGTATCGTTGTACAATGCCCCCGACTTGCGCAAGTATTTTTCCATTTTTGCTTTAAAGTCGGGCTCTTCCTCGGCAAACTGGGCAGCCAACTTATCTATGTCTTTGTACAAATAATAGGTTTTGGGGTTGCCACTAAAATTTACAGTGTACAAAGGGTCGAGCTCAACAAACTCAAAGGGGATGTCGATACCACATTCTTCGGCAAATTGCTTAAATTCGTACGACATGCTAAAAAAGCTTGGCCCCGAGTCGAAGGTAAAGCCATCTTTTTTTACCTGATTGAGGCGGCCGCCTGCTTGTTCGTTTTTTTCGATTATTTCAACTTTATAGCCTCTTTTGGCAAGGCGCAATGCAGTTGTTAAGCCGCCAATTCCTGCACCTACTATCAATACTGTTTTATTCATTTTGTTGTGTGTTTTTTTGTTGATGATAAATTGATTTTTTTAAACTGCACGACCTTTCCACTCGTAAGCGCCGCGTATATATTTGTTGTATGCCGATTTTATTATTATTAAAATAATGTTGATTTGTTGCGGTATTATTAAAAGCATGTTTATACCAATGTTTTGGTGGCTAGCGGCCGAAATAAAATAGCGTGTAGCCAATATTATAGCACAAAATACAACAAAATAGGCCATGGGCAAAAATGCAAAAACCACAAAAACCGACAAACTTGTAATTGCCCAAAACATTATGGCTACCAAAAACGAACCACCGAAGAAACTAACTATGTTTTTCGAAAAGCCATTAATTGCTTCATTGTAGTTGCCATACATCTGACAACGAACACTGTCGGTGCCGAGTAGGCATGCAATTTTCTTTTTTTTCTTTTTAAAATATCGTGCAATGGCTATGTCCTCCACTTTGTTGGCTTTAAATTGCTCGTGTGGCTTAAGTTTGTTATACGTTTTTGCATCGAAAAGCATAAACTGTCCGTTGGCTGCTGCCAATGAGCTAAAGTGCGATTTGCGCACTAAAAACAAAGGCAGTAGGCTCACTAAAATAAAATTCATTATTGGCACTACGGCTCGTTCGCCCAAGCTATTCATAATTTGTTTTGGAAAAAACGACAATAAAGCCAAGCTCCGCTTATGAAAATAACGCATGCTTGCACCTAAAGCATTCTCGTCGAGGCGCACATCGGCATCTAAAAAGAGCAAGTATTTTCCCTTGGCAATTTGTGCTAAATGGTGGCATGCATGGTTTTTGCCAAGCCAACCTTCGGGCAATGTTTCGCCGCCAATAAGTTGTATGCGGGGGTCGTGTTTTGCCATTTCGCCTACATATTCGGCTGTGCGATCTGTCGAGCCATCGTTGTACACTATTATTTCTAAATTGTTGTAGTTTTGATGTTGTAAATCGCTCAGCAAGGCAATAATGTTATTCTCTTCGTTGCGCGCCGGTATTAGCACCGACACTAAACCCACATCTTTGTGAATGGTTTTTCGTAACGTTGGTCGCACAAAATAATTGAGCATGGCCACCATTAATTGCACAAGGGCAAAAGCAAAAAGTATATATGCTACTATCATTAAAATTCCATTTTTTTATGTTGTTCAATGCGTTTTTCAATAAATTCGTTATAAGCCAACTCCAAAGCTTTGGCATCTTGCTCGAGGCCTTTGTAGGCTTCTACATAAAGATATAAGGTTGGCTTTGGATGCTCGAAATAATCGATGAGCGAAGCCAAAAAGTAGATGTGTGTTGTGCTTGGCATTTGTTTGGTAATGCGCGCCACGCCACTGCCAAAGCTAAAGCTACTGCGATACAATGAGTGCATTTTGGCTTGCGGAAACATGAGTACTAAATTGTTTTTTTGCGTTAGCAAGCCTGCCGCGTAATTCAAACTTTCAACCATGCTTTTGGCTTTGTGTGCAATCGAAAAACCGCCCGAGTGCGCAAAAAGCCAACGTTTAGCAAGTTCTTTTTCCAACATCATGAAATAATATTTACGCTTAAAATAATGTGTCGAAAGTATCAAAGCCCAAAATCCATCCCACCAGCCTGTGTGGTTGGCAATGAGCAATACCGAAGCATCATCCTGTGGGAACTGGCCAACAACGTGCACACGCTCGAAATGAGATTTCATTTTCAATCGTGCAAAAAGTTTGAAAAAACCATATACCAAAGGATGATGCTTCGCTCGTATCATAAGGGTTTTTTGAAAAATATTAGCAATACAAAAAATAATATTTGTACAATATATATAGTTACTGCCAATGGGTTTTTGGTGCGTACTTTAAATAAACGTATTATGGTGTGAAAAAATAGCGAAAGCACAAACCATGTAAGGTAATTTTTGAATGGCACAATTCCTTCGTCGAAACTCCACATGTTCATTCGCGGAGCTACAATTTCGAGCACAATATCGTACACTATCATTAATGCCGAACCAAAAGCAATTTGCATTAATACCGGGAATCTAAAATGGTCGGTTATGGATGCTGTGAGGTATATCATAAGCAGCCAATTGATACCAAGCATGTAGGGCGTTTCGAAAAGTTTTGGCCCCAATGCATCGCCATATTTATAATTGCCAAAAATAATTCCTGTGTTCACACCAAGCACTTCGAGCCAAAAGCCTGCCAATGCAACAAAAACAAAAATGGCAATCGTTTTGAAGTTGTAGTTGGGCTGAAACCACAAGAGCAAAGCCAAACTTAGTATAAGTGCCAATGGCGTGATTTGCTGAAACAAAGGTCTGCTAAAAGGCACAAGCATACCTATAGCGCCAACAGCAAAAAATACAATAATTATTTTTCGGAGCAACTGTATGGTATTGAATTGTTTAATTTTCTCGGGCATGTTTATGCTTTTTTTATGTTGTTGTTAATAATATCGCCTACTTGTTCAACAATAATTTTAAACCATGCACTATAGCTGTGTGGGTTTTGTTGTATGTCGTGTTGCAAGTTGTTGTAGTTTATGTATTTATAGCTCATAACTTCGTTGGCATGTGGCTGTGGGGTTTCGTCGGTTATGCCAACAAATACGTGGTCGAACTCATATTCGGTGAGTTGGTTTTCGAGCAAAGCCTTGTACACAAAACTATGCACATGCTTTAGGTCGGCCGCTAAGCCCATTTCTTGTGCTAACCTACGATGTGCCGCCTCAGTAGTAGTTTCGCCTGGTTCCGGATGTGTACAGCTGGCATTGGTCCATAGGCCTTTGGAGTGGTACTTCTCCAATGCGCGTTGGTGCAAAAGCCACTCGCCTTTGCTATTAAAAATAAATACCGACACCGCTCTATGGAGTTTGGCTTCGACATGTGCTTGCATTTTTTCCATGCTGCCAAGTTCATTGTCATGCTCGTCAACCAATATCACATCAATGTCAATCAATCTCATATCATTTTCAATTTATATTCAACCATGGCGCGCATCATAAGCGTTATTTTGCGCGGATTCGATACGCGTATGCGTTCCGATATAATTACATTGGCCTTTGTTTTTCTTATTTTTTGCAATAGCATTAAATAGTATAAGTAGGCCGTGTAAACTGCTAAGCGCGATCGGCCGGGCAGTTGGCGTATGCCTGTTAGTGCTATCGAAAATTCTTTTTTTATCTCATCGATAACCTCGTTTTTTGCTTTTTCATCAAAATTATTAATGTCGAAGTTCGAAAAATAAATTCGCCCTAAACCTTCGGCATCGGCTTTGAGGTCGCGCAAGAAGTTCACTTTCTGAAATGCCGAGCCTAGCATTGTGGCCGAATGTTGCAACTTATAAAACAATGCTGTATTGTTGTTGCAAAAAACTTTTAAGCACATCAATCCCACCACATTGGCCGAACCGTAAACATATTCGTTGGTTTCGTCGCTGCTGCTGTACACATTTTTCTCTAAGTCCATACGCATGCTATGCATAAATGCATCAATATACTCTATGGGTATTTTGTATTTGTTCACCGTGCGCTGAAACGAATGCAAAACTGGGTTTAAACTTATACCCTGTGCAATGGCTTGCTTCATTTCTACATCGAATGCATGCAATAATGCAGCTTTGTCGAAATCGTGAAATGTGTCAACAATTTCGTCGGCATAGCGCACAAAACCGTATATGCCATGAATGGCATTTTTCACCTCGTTTTCGAGCAATAATGTCGATAAGTAAAACGAACTGCTGTAGTCGCGCGTTATTATCGACGAGATATGTTGCGTATTTTTATGGTATACATGCATAGAAAAGTAATATTAAAGTGAACAATTTAGAACAAAAATGTATTATATAAATAAATAAAAGTACAAAACCGAACATGTATATTACAATTTACGTGTAAAAATGTTCATTCAAAATTTTGTAAATTATCTTTGAAATCAATATCTTTTGAAGCTTTTTTGGCTCAATTGATTGATTTTTATCAATTTAAAAATATGTATGGTGGTTTCGACATTCTCAACAATAAATTATATGTACAAAAATACAAATAGTTTTTTAATTGCTTGCCTAGCTAAATGCTATTGATTTTGAATTTTCAGGATTTTGAAATTATTTGATTACAAATATGTATGTAGCCTTTGTGTACAGTAAATACTAAGTATAATAAACGAATGAAAACTAAGGATATATTGATTGAACTGATTGAATTGCTTTTCGAATATGAGCAGCAAACAGTTGGCGATGCCTGCAATATGAGCGATTTTGTTGGTTTTCTCAACGCCCGGCATACGCCTGTGGATGTGAAAGCAAAATCGTTGCGCGATGCTGGCAATACGCCTATGCCAACGCAACAGCCTGGTGCTAATACAGATATTTCGATTTTGATTGTTTTGATGTTTCGTTATGCAAAATCGTATATCAAAAAGGCGCTAGCCGATAGCGAAATAAAAACTGCCGACGAATTTTCGTTTCTAATTACCTTGCTCAATCATACGCATTTAAGTAAAACTGAGCTCATCAATAAGCAGGTGATGGAAAAAACTTCGGGCATGGAAATTATCAAACGCTTGGTGAAACTCAACTTAATGGAGGAGGTGCAGGACGAAAACGACAAACGTAGCATTCGTGTAGCACTCACCGCAAAAGGGCGTACCGCTTTGTGGCAAATACTTCCTCAAATGCAAATGGTATCGAAAATTGTTGTTGGTAATCTCGACGAAACCGAAAAGAATACACTTGCCTATTTGTTGCGCAAACTCGAACTTCACCATAACGACATTTATACATCGCACAAAGATTTTTCACTCACCGACCTTTTGTCTGATGATATTTAGTTCTAAATTGACAGCTTGATTTTTTTCTTGACAGAATACGCAGAATTTGCATGTATAATACATTTGTTTTTCTTTTAATTCTGTACATTTTGTATTATAAAACAATGTTTAAAGATAAATAAACTAACAATTGAGATTTATAATTATCCTCAATTCATGTTTTTTAATCTGTCAAAGTAAAATTTGATTGTATGAGTAAAAATTTAAAGCAGTAAATGTGAGAAAGATTAAAAGCGTGAAAGTATTATTCGATATGTTTGAATTTGCCGCTTTTATTATGCGTATACCCCTGCAATGATGCAAAAAAATGGAAATATACCCCTGCAATGATGCAAAAAATGCGGAAATATACCCCTGCAATGATGCAAAAAATGCGGAAATATACCCCTGCAATGATGCAAAAAAAATGGTAATATACCCCTGCAATGATGCAAAAAATGCGTAAATATACCTATGCAATGAAACAATTTTGTATATTTGTACCCTGAATTATAAGTTTTTATATATGTTTGAAAGAGATATTGAACATCAGCTCAACAATTGGGCAATGAGCGAGCAACGCAAACCATTGGTGTTACGTGGTGCAAGGCAAGTAGGCAAAACTACGGTTGTGCGAAAATTTTCGACTAAGTTTGATAACTTTTTGGCTTTGAATCTCGAAAAATCGACTGCCTTGCAGCTTTTTGAGTCAACAGATGATGTAAAGGCACTTTTGCCTCTACTGTTTCTTTATTGCGATGTAGTTAAAAATGAAGGCAAAACACTTTTGTTTATTGATGAAATTCAAAATTCGCCACATACTGTTGCATTGCTTCGCTATTTTTACGAAGAATTACCCGAAATATATGTTATTGCAGCTGGTTCGTTGCTCGAAACAATGCTAAATACGCATATTTCAATACCTGTTGGTAGGGTTCAGTATTTGGCTTTGCACCCATGCTCATTTGTAGAGTTTTTAAATGCTATAGGCGAAGGTCGGTATGTCGACATTCTAAAAAATGCTCAACTGTCACCGGCATTTCACGATAATTTGATGCGATTGTTTAATACCTATGCATTGATTGGTGGCATGCCCGAAGTGATAGCCCAATATGCCGAAAACAAAGATATTGTAGGGTTGAAATCCATATTTCTTTCATTGCTACATTCTTATAAAAATGATGTTGAGAAATATGCTACAACCAATACGCAATCGGCAGTGATAAGATATATACTTAACGAAGGTTGGGCATATGCAGGTCAAACAATCACTTTGGGGGCTTTTGCAGGCTCATCGTACAAAGCGCGCGAAATGTCGGAGGCTTTTAGTACATTGCAAAAGGCGCTTTTGCTCGAGTTGGTTTACCCCACAACGCATACTTTAATGCCTGCAACAACCGATTTAAAGAAGTCGCCGAAGCTTTTTTGGCTCGATGCAGGCCTAGTGAATTTTGCGGCAGGAATACAAAAAGAGTATCTTTTGTCGAAAAACTTGCACGATACTTGGCGCGGAATGGCAGCCGAGCAAATTGTTGCCCAAGAATTAAAAGCCCTGAGTACAGATGTGGATAATAGACGCAACTATTGGATGCGGGCAAAACGAGGAAGTTCGGCCGAAGTTGATTTTGTACTTATAAACGAAGGGCGAATAATTCCTATCGAAGTTAAGAGAGGACATAATGCTCACCTCAAATCCTTGCATCAGTTTATGCAAGAAACGAACCATGACTTAGCAATTCGCATATGGACGGGCGATTTTTCGGTTGACGAAGTAAAAACCCTTGCTGGCAAAACATTTCGCTTAATAAATCTCCCTTTTTACATGATGGCTGCATTGCCAAAGTTGATTGAAAAGTATTAATTGAGCTGGTTTGTTTTATTGCTATGAAGTGATCAACAATCTTCAAATCTATCAAATCTTCAAATTCTTAATCAAATCTTCAATTTTTTTTCATTTCAAAACTTCAACTCCACATATTTCACTCTTTGTCGACGCCAAGTGTACACAGCATGTATGCGGCCATCTTTGCCTTGTATAATGGCAGGGTAGGAGTATTGCGAAACGGGTGAGTCTTCGAGTGTGTGGGTTACTTTCCAGTCTATTCCATTTTTTGAACGAGCAATGTTGAGCGGTGTTCGCAGGCCTTTTTTTGCGCCAGGAGGTGTAGCTATGGCGTTGTAAATAAGTGCGTGCGTACCGTCGGATAAGCTCACGGCATCGGTGCCCGAGTTGTTGTTGGGCACATCGAGCAAAGTGAGTTTTGTCCATGTTTCGCCTTGGTCGCTGCTCCATGCAGTAGCAATTTTTCCGTTGCGTGTGCGACAGAGTATTTGCAGTCGGCCATCTTTGTGCTCCAAAATACTTGGCTGTATGGCTTGTATGGTATGGTGAATGCTGTTGTCGCCACCTTCGATATCGGTACTGCTGTTGTTGGTTGCAACAAGATGCGTAGGTGTTGAAGCCTCGGCTTCGAGTGGACCAACTTTGCGGTAGCTGTTTTTTTCGAGGTCGATTATTTCGAAATGCACCCGCCAGCCATTGCCTTCGGTGCTCGATGGGGCAATTATTTTATCGCCCACTACATGCATTTTGTTTTTAATAGGACCCAAAAATCCATCGGGCAATTGCTGTGCTGCGCTCCATGTGCGGCCTTCGTCGGTGCTTGTTTTTACATATCCCACCCAGTCGGAAACACGGCTACCTACTTTGTAGTACAAATATATGGTGCCATTGTTGTGTTGGTACAAAACCGGGTTGTAGGCCGCTTTGCGCAATGTTTCGCTATACACGCCATCGGCTACGAGTTGTGGTGCTGCCCAACCTTTGCTGCCTTTTGTTTTGCGCGAAGTGTAAATGCTTACATCGGGATGCCCTTCGCGTGTGCCGCCAAAATATGCAGTGAGTAAGTCGCCACTCGTAGTTTCGAGTATTGTGGCCGAGTGACATTGCGGGAATGGCGCTGTTTCGTACAAAAATTCGCTCACAACAACGCCTTTGGGTTGTGCCAATTGTACTGTAAAGCTATGTTTGCCCGAGCCTATGCGTTGCACTTTTTTGTTGGGCAAATGCACTTCGGCGGTTGTGTTGGCTGGTATTTCGATGTCCCATTGCAGCTGCATCAGGCCCTTGCGCCATTTGCTCACTACCAATCCGTAAGGGGTTTCGTAGCTTGCATCGATGGTTTCGAGGTTGGGAATATCGAAATTGGGTTTCATTACAATATGCTTGAATGCCAGTTTCTCTCTGTCCGATTTTATGCCAGCCAAGTTTTCGAAAGTCCATGGAATTAAATCGCCAAGTAGCATTACATGATTGCCCGAGTTCATTTTGGGGCTTGCCGTGTTGCCATTCCAGAGTTCCCAGATGGTGGTTGCGCCATTGGCAGCCATGTAGCCCCACGACGGATATTTGTCGTTGCTGGCCAAGGCAAAAGCCACGTCGGCACGCCCCATTTTGCTCAGTTCGCGCAACAAAAATTGTATGCCAACAACGCCTGTGGTGAGGTTTAAGTCGCCAGTACCAATTTGCGAAGCTGTGTTGGCGGGCACTGTTCGGTAAAGTATTTGTTTGGCAACCGTATCGGCATATTGCTTGGGCACTATACCAAATGCCAAGGGCAGTAGGTTGGATGTTGCTGTGTTGTTGCCATAAAAAAGCGAATCGGTGCGGAAAAATTTTTCGTGAAAAGCTTTTCCCATATTTTGGGCCAAATTGGCAAAGCTTTTGGCATCGGCTTTGTTGTTGCGCAAATTGGCAAATTTGGTCATTAAATTTAAAATATGATAATAATATGCCGTTGATATTAGCGCACCATCGGTTTGTCGGCGTGGGTCGCGACTGTGAATCATTTCCAAACTTTCGGGCGGCACACACCAATCGCCATATTGGTCTTTGGTGAGTATATAATCCGCTGTCATATAGTTGTTTTTCATGTGATTCAACCATTTTTTTATCGCATCGTAATTTTCGTCTATGGGACGGCGATTGCCAAATTGCGTATAGGTCATGTCGCACAACATAGGCAAAGCGGCAGGCCAAGTTACGTTGTCGCTGTAATAATTCCAATAAGCGGGTGCCACATCGGGTATCGAGCCATCGTAGCGTTGCGCTTCGCGTATGTCGGCGCCCCATTTTTGATAGAGCGCATTGTTGTCGAAAAAGTAGCTTTCGCCCCACACGCCCATGGTGCGGTCGCCCAGCCAAGGTTGGCGTTCGTTGCGTTGCGGACAGTCCACCGGCATGCCTTTGTAATTGCCCCGAATGCCCCACCATGCATTTTTGAGTACTTGGTTAAGCACAGCGTTTGAGGTGTGTATGTGTCCGGTTTCTTGCATTTCGTCGTTCACTACTTCGCCCACAAAGTCGCTTATTTTGGGTTCGTAGCGCAAACCTGTAATTTCAACAAATCGAAACCCGTGATACACAAACGCAGGCGCCCATGTTTCGCCTTTTGCATTTCCGTTGCTTATGTATAAGTCGGTTACAAGGGCATCGCGTAAATTTTCGGTGTACAATTCGCCATTGGCTTGCAATGTTTCGGCAAAGCGCATTTGTATGCTGTCGCCGTGCTTTGCTTTTATGTTTATGCGTAGCCAGCCCACCATATTTTGTCCCATGTCGAGCATATATTTATCACCCATTTTTTTCATCGAAATAGGATTCAATTTATCCACCACTTTCATGCCAGGCATCATTTGCGCGCGCATGGCTACTTGCGGAATAGCCACACGTTCGGCAGCCATCCATGTTTTGTCGTCGTAGCCGGGCATTGTCCATGCGCCCAGTTCTTTGCGTGCGTCATACTCTTCGCCATCATACTCGTTGTTGTTGCGTATAGGGCCGTCGGCAGTAAGCTTCCATGTATTGTTGGTGGCAATCAATTCTTTGCTACCATCGGTATATTCAACCATTAAATGTAAACGCAATTTTGGGTAACCAAAAGTGGGGATTTTGTAAGGTTTGTAATTTTGGCGCATGGTATAATAGCGCCCATTGCCCAAAGCTACACCTACTGCATTTTGCCCTTTTTTAAGTGTTTCGGTCACATTGTAGGTATTATAAAGTATCGATTTTCGGTAATCGGTAGGTGCAGGCGCAAGCACTTGGTCGCCTATGCGTTGCCCGTTGATAAACAGTTCGTACAGTCCGAGTCCCGACACATGCACCATGGCATTTTTAATTTCTTTTTTTGCTTCAAATTCTTTGCGCAAGTAGCGTGCCGATAGGCGACTCCATTGTGTTTCGCTATCCCACGGCATGGCACGGTCCAGGCCTATCCATTGCGCTTTCCATTCTATTTCGTTGAGCAATCCCATGCTCCAATGTGTGGGTTCGCTCCATTCGGTTTCGCCTTTATTGGTCCATACTTTTACTTTCCAATAATATGTATTACTGCTTTTTAGCTCCGTTCCTGCAAACGGAATCCACAGCGAAACATCCGATTTTGTTTTGCCGCTGTCCCACACATCGCCCTTGTTGGCTTGCAACAATTGAGGGCTCGAAGCCACAATAATGCGGTAAGCCTTTTGCAAAACATTGCTTTGGTTGTCGGCTTTCAATTGCCAACTCAAGCGTGGCATGGGCATGTCAACACCTTCGGGCTTTACAAGTCCTTCGGTTTTTAGTGCTACCGTACGAATATTTGCTTGCACCAAAGCCAACGAAAATAAAATGGCTAAAA
>CAZEVV010000058.1:0-5613 GCA_964515675.1 uncultured Paludibacter sp.
CTTTGAATCTTCCGACATTCTTTTCCATGTTTTATCAATTGGATGATAATAATACACACCAATTAAATAATCTGCAGGGTCGAGTGTCACGCTTCCTTTAAAAGTTACAACACGACGCTCGGCAGGGTCGAAAACGGCTGTTTGCCTACCAATATAAGTAAGCGATGAACCGCCTGCGCGAGGAAAAATAAAGGCAATCATTCTTTCGTCGAAAAAATCTCCGTTATTAATAACATCTGCATTAAGCACCATATCGTTACGATCCACATGACTATTATTGGCAAAAGCAATATCCGACATTAAGTTGAAACTAGGCAATCCGGTTGGTTCGGCTTTAATAGTAACCAATTGTTTTTCGCCCAACATCGATACATTCGATGCTTCGGTGCGGTTGTTGTTGGGGTCGTACATGGCAGCCAAAAAATATTCGCCAGGCACAAGCGTTACTTTCGAAGTAAAATATACGGTAGTAGTTTCGCCCTCAATAAGGTTCACATCTTCTCTGATGAGTTGACTAATGGTTTCGTCGTATCTCGACTGAAGATAAATACCAATAATTGAATTATACTCCGAGCGCTGATTTGTAAGTTGAACCGAAAAGCGCGCCATTCTGTTTTGATAAATACTACCGCTAAGCGTCAGATTGTCGAGTATCAGCTGTGGCCCTACATTGGTAGGCAAACTTATTGTCACCATATTATTGGCCAACTGCAAGTTAAGCGCATTTGGCGTGCCAACTTTCGACCGAACAATACGCCAAGGTTGCGAACTATCGGTGCGGTAAACAGCAAAAATCTGATAATTGCCATTTGCAATAGTACTTGGCACATTTACAGAATTGAATGACAAGGAATTCCAACCAAAATTTGGTTTAAGTTCGTTCACACTATTCGAGCCTAGCAAGTGCACAAAAGCACCATTTTGATAAAGTGCCAAACCTAAACTTCCTGAAAAGCTATTGATACTATAATTAAATAATTTCGAAAGCGTTACACCAAAAGTTTCGGTACGCGGGAAATTTGTTTTTGTTGCACTAGGCGCTAAATTCATGTTCAATGCCAAGGTATGTGTCGAATTGCTTGTAGGTTTTTGCAAACCCACCAAAATGTTTTGCGATTTATTGTAGCCGCCAATGCCACCACCTATGCCTTGACTCGAAGGCGATAGTGCCGATATTTTGTAATAGCCATTGGACATGCCACCCCAACCCCAATTAAAATGAAAAAAATCATTGCTATCAAAACCATCACATACAAAAAGGTGCCCACCCGTTTGCGATGACCCAGCATACAACACCGGACGTTGCAACAACAACTCATCTTTTATAATGCTCATCCATTCGGCACGTGAATGAAAATCGCGATACAGCAAATTTAATTTCGTATCGAAGCCAAAATTATTTTTCAATGCATTGGCCATATTTGTAACCAATGCGCCACTCGAAGCATCGAAATTCATATTCACCGCAACGCCAGCATGATATATAAGTTTGGCAACCGCTGCATTTTGTGCTGCTGTGCTTGAGTTGCTGTAAGTATTTGTCATGTTGGCCCAATCGTAAAAAGTGCCTGTAAATGTTTCGGAAATTTCAATTTTATGCGTTTCGGTTGTGTATGTATTGGACCCCACACCCTGTAAAGGCCATGTATAATAACGCATTACAATGCCCATACCTGTAGCCACGCAGCCTGCTACTGTGCGGTTTGTTGTGCCAGGAATTAACGGACACAAATTATTGTAAGGCGCCCCCTGATTCCATTTTATATGCGCAGTGAGTGGCGTAACCGTGGCATAACTCAAAGTTTGAACTTTTTGCTTTGTATCAATTGTCGTTGTAAGGGTAGGATTTTCGACCAGCCATTGTATTTCTTCTTTGTAGTTTTCGAGCCAATATTGCATGTTTGTAGGCAAATTGCCAATATCAATAGTTTCGTCGAGCGAATATGCCAGCACTTCCTCTGCCCTATCGTCGCCCGATACAATAACAAAACCTTTGTTATTGGCATTGCAATAAATGTAATAAGCAGCTTTGTTGGCATGCGCCCCATCGAGCGATGCTGTTAGCAACAATTGTGGTTGAATATAGCTAGGCGATTTTTGCGACGTTGCTGTATTTGCCTGAAATAATTTACGATATGCAATTTCGTAAGCTGCATTTACTGGGCGTTCGGCTGCAAAAATCGACATCGCAAATAAAAAGCATAATATTGCAATATTTAATAAACGGAGATGTTTCATAAATTTTAATTTTAATCCTCAACAATGTAAAAGTATTTATTATTACTCAAGGCCTCTTCACATCCCTCTGCTTGTCCCGTTAGCTCTTTGTTGGGCTAGCTAAGTAAGAGGGAATATGACAGGAAATCAATAACGAGTCGAATTAAGCTACTTTTAATCAAAGCATTGTGTTTTTTTAATTATTTATTAATAAGTAGATGTTCATATTTAATTTTTACATTTATTTTGCCCCTAATTACTCCCTTTGGTCATGATAATTGGTTTCGCTTGCTTGTCCCTTGTTTTTTTTTAAAGAAGGGACTTTGACAATATGGCACACACAACCATCAAGCAATTCTCGAACGCCAATTATCCACTTTTAGGCGTTGGGGGGACTGAATAATTACATTTTCTTGGGGTCACAAAAAACTATTGAGACTTAAATTTGTTAAATATCAAAATAGACATCAAGCCGAATGGTTGTATTGTTGAACTATATTGTTCAAGTTTTTCATGTAAAAATTGCATGGCCACCAAACATGACAAACCGACAGTATCATGACGCGACAAAGCTAAGAAAAAAAACTATATTATTCATTTTTAATGACAAAAAAATCACAATCGGCGGCAAAATTTGTTTGGTATTATATTTGAAGATTTTGCAAATGATTGAATAAATGCACAAAACCATAAAAATTTGACGAATTGAATCTACGATTGATTACAAAACAACACAATTAATGCATTAATAAAAAATTAAAATTCGCTTTTGTGGTATTTTGTAAATGATTTTGGCTAAATTTGTAGAATTAAAAAAATAGAGGAGATTAAAATTATGACGATTAAATATAGCGACCAACTACAGGCAGTTTTGCAATACAGTGCACAAGAAGCCGAACGTTTGGGGAATAATTACGTAGGTCCCGAGCATTTGTTGCTTGGCATTTTGCGTAATGGCAAAGGAAAAGCCATTGATGCCCTCAAATTTGTAAAAATCGATACGGTAAAACTGAAACAAACCATCGAATCGGAATTGCGCACCGATGTTGAACCCTCGGGCGAAGAAATACCATTGCTCAAAACTACCGAGCGTATCAAACGCCTTATGGAACTCGAATCGCGTGCGGTGAATGCCGATATCGCTGATACTGAACATTTATTATTGGCAATTATGAAAGAAAAAAACAATTTGGCTTACGATTATTTGCACGAAGAAAAATTGAGTTACGAATATGTGCGCGATTTTATTCTTACATCTAACAATAACGAGCAAAACATTAATCCGAAAATGGGTAGCAATTTCGACGATGAGGACGAGGACGAAGACCTTGGCCGTCAGAAAAAAACACCACCGGCTGGCAGCGCAAACAAGCAAAGCGACACGCCGGCACTCGATACTTTTGGTGTCGACATTACAAAAGCTGCGCAAGATGGCCGCCTCGACCCTATTGTAGGTCGCGAGAAAGAAATTGAGCGCTTAGCGCAAATTTTGAGCCGTCGCAAAAAAAACAACCCGGTACTTATTGGCGACCCTGGCGTAGGAAAATCGGCCATTGTCGAAGGTTTAGCGTTGCGCATCATTCAACGTCGTGTATCGCGCATATTGTTCGACAAACGCGTGGTATCATTGGATATGGCATCCATTGTGGCTGGCACTAAATACCGTGGTCAGTTCGAGGAGCGTATCAAAGCCATTTTGAACGAATTGCAAAAAAACCCGAACATCATACTTTTTATCGACGAAATACACACCATTGTAGGCGCTGGCGGAACACCTGGCTCGCTCGATGCTGCTAACATGCTAAAACCAGCGTTGGCACGTGGCGAAATTCAATGTGTAGGTGCAACCACCCTCGACGAATACCGTCAGAGCATCGAAAAAGATGGTGCATTGGAACGCCGATTCCAGAAAATTATGGTGGATCCAACAACGGCTGAGGAGACATTGCAAATTTTACAAAATATACAAGAGCGATACGAATATCACCACAATGTGCGCTACACACCTGAAGCTATTGAGGCTTGTGTACGCCTTACCGACAGGTATATTACCGACCGCTGTTTCCCCGACAAAGCCATCGATGCCCTCGATGAGGCAGGATCGCGAGTGCACATTGGCTCGGTGAGTGTACCTGCCGAAATTGAAGCTTTGGAAAAAACAATTGAAGAATTGAAAAAAGAAAAGCTTAAAGTGTTAAGCGAACAAAAATACGAATTAGCAGGTCCAATACGCGACAAAGAAAAGCAAGCACAATACCAACTCGAAGATGCCGTGAAACGGTGGGAAGAAGAAGCACAGTTGCATCCCGAACCTGTTGACGACGAAAAAGTGGCCGAAGTTGTGGCCATGATGTCGGGCATACCTGTGCAACGCATTGCGCAAGCCGAAGGTTTGAAATTGCGCCAAATGAAGGATGTTCTTATTTCGAAAGTAATAGGACAAGACGAGGCTGTAAACAAAATTGTAAAAGCCATACAACGCAATCGTATTGGACTAAAAGACCCGAGCAAACCCATCGGTTCGTTCATTTTCTTAGGGCCAACAGGTGTTGGTAAAACGCACTTAGCCAAAATACTTGCCGAGTTTATGTTCGACAGTGTCGACTCACTCATTCGAATCGACATGAGCGAATACCTCGAGAAATTCAGCGTTTCGCGCCTCATTGGTGCACCTCCGGGATATGTGGGCTACGAAGAAGGCGGACAATTGACCGAAAAAGTACGTCGTAAACCCTACTCTATTGTGTTGCTCGACGAAATTGAAAAAGCGCATCCCGATGTTTTCAATCTTTTGTTGCAAATGATGGACGAAGGTCGCTTGACCGACAGTTTGGGGCGCCGTATCGACTTTAAGAACACTATTATTATAATGACATCGAATGTAGGAACGCGCCAACTCAAAGATTTTGGTCGTGGTGTAGGTTTCAACACCGACAACGATACTTCAACGCTAACAAGCGAATACTCGCGCGGCGTGATTCAGAAAGCGCTCAACAAAACATTCGCGCCCGAATTCCTCAACCGTGTCGACGAAATAATTATGTTCGACCAATTGAGCCGCGAATCCATTCGTTCAATCATCGACTTGGAACTGAAAGGTTTGTTTGGTCGCATTACAGGCATGGGTTATACACTCACTTTGAGCAACGAGGCCAAAGACTTTATTGCTGAGCGTGGATACGATGTACAATTTGGTGCTCGTCCGCTGAAACGTTCTATACAACGCTATCTCGAAGACGAGTTGGCCGACATTGTACTTTCAGGTCAACTGGAAGCAGGCGACACCATTTTGATGGACGTAAACGACGACAAAACCAATATAATTGCCAAAGTGGTGAAAGCCGAAAAAGCGCTTGAAGCTGAGGTTTGAGATATTTTAATTTGAAGGATTTGAAG
>CAZEVV010000058.1:5713-14461 GCA_964515675.1 uncultured Paludibacter sp.
GGGATTGAAGATTTGAAGGATCCAACAACAAAAGCTTGCCTTGTATTTCAGAATTATTCCTGAAAACAAGGCAAGCTTTTAATTTTTAATGCAAAAAAAAACACTTTATACCAATTTCTCCAATTTATCTACATTATTTTGAATATCTTCGTCGCTCAGTGAGTAGTTCACTAAATCGCCAGCCAAATATTGATCATATGCAGCCATATCCACCAATCCGTGACCCGAAAGATTGAAAAGAATGGTTTTTTGCACGCCTTCTTCCTTTGCTTTGAGGGCTTCGTTAATGGCCGCCGCAATGGCATGTGCCGACTCAGGAGCGGGAACAATTCCTTCGGTTTGTGCAAAAAGCACACCTGCTTTAAACGAATCGAGTTGCTTTATATCAACCGCTTCCATCAAACCATCTTTCATTAATTGACTCACAATGGTACCTGCACCATGGTAGCGCAAACCGCCTGCATGTATGTTGGCTGGCGCAAAATTATGTCCGAGCGTAAACATGGGCAAAAGTGGAGTGTAACCAGCTTCATCGCCAAAATCGTATTGAAAAATACCACGCGTAAGTTTCGGACACGAAGCAGGTTCGGCAGCCACAAAACGTGTTTTTTTACCTTCGTTAATATTATGACGCATAAAAGGAAATGCCACACCCGAAAAGTTGGAGCCGCCACCAAAACATCCAATTACAACATCGGGATATTCGCCCGCCATTTCCATTTGTTTTTCGGCTTCGAGGCCAATAACTGTTTGGTGTAGCGACACATGATTAAGCACACTACCCAAAGTATATTTGCAATTGGGTGTGCTCATAGCCAGCTCAATAGCTTCTGAAATGGCTGTACCCAAACTACCTTGGTAGTTAGGATGTTCAGTAATTATTTTACGACCCGCTTTGGTCGACATGCTTGGCGATGGCACCACCTGAGCGCCCCATGTTTGCATAAGCGAACGACGATAAGGCTTTTGCTCGTAACTAATTTTTACCATATACACCGCCAGTTCCAAACCAAAAGTTTTGGCTGCAAACGAAAGCGCTGTTCCCCATTGTCCGGCACCTGTTTCGGTGGTAATATTGGTAACACCTTCTTTTTTACAATAATAAGCTTGTGCAAGCGCCGAATTAAGTTTGTGCGAACCCACAGGACTCACACTCTCGTTTTTAAAATAAATATGCGCTGGCGTGTCGAGCGCTTTTTCGAGATTGCGTGCACGCACCAATGGCGTAGGACGATATATTTTTAACTTCTCGCGCACCTCTTCAGGTATGTCAATCCATGCGTCTTGTTCGTTCATTTCCTGATCGGCCAATTCTTTGGCAAAAAGCGGATAAAGGTCTTCAGCTTTCATGGCTTGTTTTGTGCCCGGATGCAACATTGGCATTGGCTTTGTGGGCATGTCGGCAACAATATTATACCATTTACGTGGCAATTCGCTTTCGGGCAAAAGAAATTTTTTAGTTTCTTCCATACTATTATTATTTTTATGTTATGAATTTAATATTGCGATTATAAATAAATAGTGACTAATTGTTTGGATAAGTTACTATTTAGCAACTGTATAATAGCTTTTAAAAAAAATGTTTCCAAATATTCAACTGAAAATTAAACAATTAATTTCGTTTCATCATTTTAATCAATAATACTATTCACAATTCAACTATTCAATTATATTTTTATCAACCTTGCAAAAACTCCCCTATTAGGGTGTCGGGGGGCTGATAACTTAGTTCGAATAAGTTTTCGGCCAACAAAGATAAAACATATTATTAAAAAATAAAAGCGCAAACAACACTTTTGCTGTAATTTAAAAGTAAAAACGCTCCGAAAATTGATTTTTCGAAGCGTTTCATTATTTTTTATTGTTTGGGGCGTTGGCCAATTAGGTATTCATACCACCACAAACGTGAATTACCTGACCACTTACATAGCTCGACAAATCGGACGCTAAGAAAAGTGTTACTTTAGCCACCTCATCGGGGCTACCACCACGGCGCAATGGAATATGCTCAGCCCATTTAGCACGTTGTTCGTCGGTAAGTGCGTGAGTCATTTCGGTTTCGATAAAGCCTGGCGCAATAGCATTGGCACGTATGCCGCGCGAGCCAAACTCTTTAGCAACCGATTTTGCTAAACCAATCATACCCGCTTTCGAAGCCGAGTAGTTGGCTTGTCCAGCATTGCCCGATACACCTACCACCGAGCTCATATTGATAATGCTGCCCGAACGTTGTTTCATCATTATGGGTGTACATGCATGGATAAAGTTGAATGCCGACTTGAGGTTTACATTGATAACCGCATCCCATTGTCCTTCGGTCATACGCATCATCAAACCATCTTTTGTAATACCAGCATTGTTCACCAAAATATCAACGCGACCAAATTCCTTCACAATAGCATCAACCACTGTGTGTGTTTCGTCGAAATTGGCAGCATTCGAAGCATATCCTTTAGCTTTAACACCCAGAGCTTCAATTTCTTTTTCAGTATTCAATGCATTTTCGTCGATATTCAAATCGGTGAATGCGATATTTGCACCTTCGGCAGCCAATCTGAGGGCTATTGATTTACCAATACCACGTGCAGCACCTGTTACAATGGCAACTTTTCCTTCTAATAATTTCATTGTTGTTTTCTTGTTTTTGTTACTATTTTCAAATAATATCACAAATGTTTTATGGGTGTTTTGCCTTTACAAATACAACCCAAGGCGACTTTTACATTACAAAAATCGCTTGCAAAGATAGCTCTTTTTTCGAAATAAGAAAAAAAAACTGCATATTTGCTCGCATTATGTGCATAAAAAAAACAAAGAGCGCCATTGATAACACAGCACTCTTTGCATCGATACATATTATAATATGCTAATAAACTCAGTAAAACCTATCAGCAACAAGCATCAGTTTTAAGCCTACACAAATTGCAAACTGAGTTAAGAACACTTTTTTTGTATTAATTCTCGAAAAACGAAAGCTTAAAAAAGTCGTGTATTTACTTTTCTGTTCAAAGCCTTTTTCATTTTATTCGCTTTTTCGGCTTGCACAGCATCCCCTTGCTGTGTAGCATCAACATAAGTAAGTGCAGCATTGTAAATGCCCGCAATTTTATTTCCATAACCATCAGTTATTTCGTAAACCAACTCATAAACATTGTTCGATTTTTTTGTTACTGTTACCTCGCCACTTACTAAGTCCGACTCAATAGCGCCAAAATACCAACCACCCCACGACTCATCGTAATCGTCAACAAAGCCCGGAACAAGTGTTTTTACATCAAATTTTTCAATTTCGAGGTCAACAAATTTATAAGTACCATTATCGATGCCAGTAGTATTGCTCAACGAGCTATTAAATTCGAGTTGAAGAATTTCGCCATCACCCGAAAAATTATTCAAATCGATGCCCGAAGTAGCAATGAGCACTAAAAAATTGTTCGATTTCTCGGTACCATAAGCATCGCCAAAATACCACATTTCACCTTTGGTAAATGTTGTAACAACCTCGTCGGTTACTGTTACTTCGCAAGTAGCTGTTTTTGTACCAGCCTTAACGCTAATAGTTGCCACGCCTTTTTTAAGCGCCTTAATTGTACCATCTTTCACACTTACCACCTCTGGGTTCGAGCTCGACCATACCAAAGCAGGCACTATATCTCCGGTGTATTTTGCTTCGGCGGCTATCGAGTCGGTTCCACCAATCAGCAAAGTAATTTTGGCATCGCTAATATCAATATCAGTTACCATGTTCGAGTTGCACTATGCAAAGCCAAGGCCTAAAACGATTGCCACAAGGGCAATAAAACTAAATTTTTTGTTCATAATTGTTTTTTTGTTATTATACTTATTTAAAAAAAAGGGCTGCAAATGTAATGCATTTCAGCGAATAAAGTGCATAAAAATTAAGAAAATTTCGAAAACAAAAAAATATTAACCAAAAAGTAGGATAGTTACGAACGATAAAGTTGGTGCGTGAGGCTTCAACGCCATGCGATAATAAAAAAAAAGCTACCGTTCGTAACTGAACGGTAGCTTTTATCATTGGTGATCCAGAAGGGACTAAATTAAGCATTCAACTAAATTTAAACAGGTATATATTTACACTGATATACAATTGATTAATAAGTATATTATTTAATAAAATACATTATAATATATTTGCGTATATCGAAAATAGTCCCTATATTTGTCCCTATATAAAACAAGGGACTAATATACTTTTGATATGGCAAACAAAGAAACTAACTACAATGTTTTGTTTTTCCCTGATAAGGAGAAAACAGCCGAGCGCAAAGAAAATTCAATTATTGTAATTGATGCGAAAAACGGCAAAGAAAAGTACTATAATTACGATGCTAAATTGCGTGTTCGTATCAGATGGCATGCAGGCGTATTGGATAACAAGTTTATCGAACGTGATGAGGTTTTAAACTTTAATTTGGGCGAACGTGTGGAGCTTGCAAAATGGTCGACCGATGCCCAACGATGCAATGCAGGGACTACACACGGCAAAAAGAAAAGGACCGCAAAGGATATTAACACCAAAATTCAAAAGGTATCAGATAAAATTGATGAGATATTTAGCGAGTTTGCAGCCAAAAACATCAGTCCCACAGTGAGCCAATTTCGAAGCCGATACAATAACCAAAGCGAACAGCCCATCAAAGAAAAAACACTACTTGATTATTTTGATGAGTTTGTAGCCAAAGAGAGCAGCCAAAACAATTGGAAAAATACAACTATTGGAAAATTCAAAGGGAAAAGAAACCATCTTGAAGCGTTTGGAAAGCATAAAAAAAATTATAGCTTTGATTACTTTTCAAAAGATGGTTTAAATGCTTATGTAGGCTATTTGCGTGATGATAAAGGCATGCGAAACATCAGCATTAAGAAACAAATCAGTATTTTAAAATGGTTTTTTAAATGGGCTAAAAATGAGGGCTACAAAGTTAATGATGCTTTTCTTACTTTTGCCCCTAAAATGCCAAAGGACGATAAAAAAGTAATTTTCTTAGATTGGAATGAGCTAATAAGCGTTTATAACTTTGACTTATCAACAGTAAAAAACAAAGATGCCGAAGGTATAAAAGCGTTGGAGCGTGTAAGAGATGTTTTTTGCTTTTGTTGCTTTTCAGGTTTGCGCTATTCAGATGTTGAAAATTTAAAGCGTACCAACATTATAAATGGCTCGTTGGAGATTACAACAGTTAAGACAGGCGACCCCCTAAAAATCGAACTTAATAACTACACAAAAGCTATTTTAGCAAAGTACGCTAATGAGGTTTATCCCGAAAACAAAGCTTTGCCCGTGATAAGCAATCAGAAAATGAATGAGCATCTAAAAGCTTTGGGCGAAATTTGCGGACTTAATACCCCTATAACAATAACCTACCATAAAGGCGCACAGCGATTTGATGAGGTTTATCCAAAGTATGCATTGTTAACTACACATTGCGGACGTAGGACGTTTATTTGTAATGCCCTTACTTTGGGTATTGCACCAACAACAGTAATGAAATGGACAGGACACAGCGATTATAAAAGCATGCAACCCTATATTGATGTTGCAGACAAGGAAAAAGAAAAAGCAATGAATTTGTTTAATAGATAAAAAAACATAAAGATATGAATAAATGCCCGATTACAATTGAAAGCATACAACAAGAAGTTGATGCCATTTCTGCAATTTCAGATAAAATAATTTATTTGATTAACTACAGAGCTGATTTTATATTGGAGTACAACCCCGAAAACGTACCAAAACCCGAAAACCCTTTGAAGTGGCACATACAAACTTATGAATATAGGATTGTAGAACAAATTGATTTGCTTATTGAAAAATACGACCAATTACTAAAATATCAAACAGTACAACCAACCCCAACACCAATAAGAATAACCCCCTTTGATAGCCCCGACCCCGAAGCACACGAACAAAAACCGTTTGATGCCTTGAAAATAAAAGCAAAATATGACCCCGAAAAAGTTTACAAGGAGTTCAAAACATATTTAAAGTGCGAACCTGAAACTTTTAATGATTGGTTTGTGTATGGGAAAGTATCAGATAAAAAAATGAAATGGACTTTTGAAAAAGGGAACAAGACACAATTAAGAAGTTTTTTATTTGCCCTTTGCGGTGGTTGGAGTCCGAAAAACACAAACAAAGCGTTTGAAATTACTGTAGATAGCAATGATAGGCAGAACAATTTAAACGATAAATTAGTTGAGAAACTAAAAAAATGCATTAAATGATTACATATTTTATGCGACCCTATAAGAAAACCGACAAAGCGTTAATTTGTCGGTTTTTTTGCGTTTTTATGCGACCCTATGCGACCCCCTTTTTGAGCCAAAAACACATATAACTAATTGATATATAATTGTATAACTAAAATCAATACAGTATCTTTGTATCGAGAAAGCAACTAAAAATACTGCAAAATTTTTAGTCAACCGATTTGCAGCGGTTGAAGCTTTTGCAAAATTTGTAAAACTTACAAACAATGGATACAATTATCATTACAGACAGCACACCAATTGCAATGCTAACAGTAGGGCAATTAAGGGAATTATTGAATTTGAATAAGCAACCCGAACCAATGGCAGCACCCGAAAAAACAAGGCGTTTAGTTTATGGTTTGGCAGGTATTAGAGCATTGTTTAATGTTTCTCATGCTACAGCATACCGATACAAAGAAACAATCATAAAAGATGCCGTTTCTCAACAGGGTCGTAAAATAGTGGTTGATGTTGATATGGCTTTAGAACTGTTTAATAAAAATTTGAACTAATGAAAAAAGCCGAAGTAAAAACCCCGACCCTTTTCACAGAAACCCGATACAAATATAGTAATAATTTATTGAATAATGCACTTTTAGTGATTTTTTCTATAAGTTTTACGGCTTTTTGTTTCTTTTTGATGGCAGCCTTTATTACAGGTATTAATTTAATAATTGATGCCCTATGATACAGCCAAATGATATAATAAACGAAGCTGCAAGGCTCGAAGCTCAATTCAATGAAATGCCATTGCCCGACATTGAGCCAACAAACAAAAAATGGGACTTATCACAATTTTGTGTTGAAATTGACAACGAGATACCCGAACCCGAGCCTTTGCTCAATATCGGTACACAGTTGGTTTTAAGTCGTGGGAATATAAGCACCATCAAAGGCAAAGCGAAAGCACGAAAAAGCTTTTTCATTGCTTTATTAATTAAAATGATGCTCGACCAAAACCCCGATTTAAATATGCTTTTAATTGACTCGGAACAATCGAAAAGCTTTGTTTTTAAGGCATTAAACAGAATATACCGATTGATGGGGTGGACTAACAAAGATAATCGCTTAAAAGTGCTTAGTTTACGTGAATGCGATGTTATTGACCGTAAAAGTATCTTAATACAAGCAGTTGACGAGCTTAAAGCCGATGTTGTGTTGCTCGATGGTGGAGTTGATATAATTACAGATTTTAATAATCCACAGGAAAGCAAAGAGGTTACAGGGTTATTAATGAAACTTTCGACCGATTACAATTGCCATATCATAAATGTATTGCATGAGGGTAAAACCAATGGCGAGCTTCGTGGGCATTATGGGGCGGAGATGCTTAATAAGAGTGAAACCGTGTTCGAAGTGGTGAAAGATGGTGATCAGTCAGTTGTAAAACCTTATGCGACCCGAAACCAATCTTTTGATGAGTTCTTTTTTACGATTGACGAAATGGGATTGCCCCGATACGGTGGAGCGGTTGAACAAAAGAAAAGCAAAGCCGATGTTTTTGTTGATAACATGAAAATGAGATTTATTCGATTGCTCGCACCAAATAAGATTTTGGACTATCAAACAATAGCCAATGAATATACGGAGCTTGCAGGCTGTAGCGAACGCACATCAAAGAACCATATTTCAAAAATGGTATTAATGAATTTTATACGCAAGACGACCGACCCAACAGGGTATTGTTTGAGTAATATCAATGAAGTTTTATCTTAGTGCAAATGCAGTGCAACAAGTGCGTATCTATATATACGCACATTGCACTATTGCATGCAGGGAATGCAACCAACAAATGCAACGTTGCACTAAGTATAAATAATTGATAATTAGAATAATAGTAAAGTTAGTGCAACGACACAAAAAAGCGATTGCACTAACAAAAATTATAGGCAAGTTGCACAACTTAAAAATGTTTTATTTAATTGATAATTAGCCATATACAAAAATATTCAATATGAGCTATAAATACGAACTACAAAAATATAAAACAGGGTCAAAAGTTGATTGTCCTTCGTGTGGGCAAAAGAAGCGTTTCACTTTGTACATTGATACCAAAACAGGGCAGCCGTTGCATCGCACAGTTGGCATTTGCGACCGTGAAAGCAGTTGTGGGTATCATTACACCCCGAAACAATACTTTGTCGACAATGGGCAGCCAATGCAACACCGACACACATACATTGCACCGATTGCACCAACACCCCCAAAGCAACCCGATTTTGTGCCATTTTATTTGGTCGAAAAATCGCAAAGCACACAAAGCAATTTTGTTTCGTTTTTAAGCACTTTGTTTACTGATGGTGCAATTGTTCAAAGCCTTTGCCAAAGGTACAATATCGGAGCTACAAAGCAACGTGAAGTTATATTTTGGCAGGTTGACGAACAAAGCAAAGTAAGGAGCGGGAAAATAATGCAATACGACCCGACCAACGGCAAACGGAGCAAAACACAAACGACCGATTGGATACATTC
>CAZEVV010000059.1:0-7208 GCA_964515675.1 uncultured Paludibacter sp.
GTGGCTTTGTGGCTGACAGAGAGTGCCTCTATCCCTCACGCATCGCTACCCGAAGCTGCTGTGGGTTATGGCATCGGCAGCGAATTATTATAAAGTAGGGGACAAGCGACTTCCTTGTCGCTTGAAAATTTCAAAATGTTTCACAAATGAATTGGTTTTCAATTGTAAATCGTAAATCAATAAATCGTAAATTCCTCTTTCTCCCTTAGCACTTCAAATAAGCTATGCTTCGGGACGATAGAGTTCCGACTCTGTCATCTTTTTACAAAGTAAGGGACAAGCGATTTCTTATCGCTTGAAAATTTCATAATGTTTTGTAAATGAATTGGTTCAATCGTAAATTGTAAATCAATAAATCGTAAATTCCTCATTCACCCTTAGCACTTCAAATAAGCTATGCTTCGGGACGAAAGTTTTCCAACTCTGGCCGCTAGCGCGGATTTATCTCCCGTTGGTCACTGACCGTTGGTTGCAATCCGTGCTATACCGTTCTTCAAAAAAACACACTTGCAAATGCTTGTTAATTAAATTATTATTTCTAACTTTGGGGCGGTTTAATTATTGGAGAGTAAATATGATTAGAAAATGGCGACTAATATGCTTTTACTCTAATTCCTATACGAGAACAAGTAATAAAACGCGACATTTCATAACTGATTAAATTTCAATAAAATAAATATATTTACAACGGTGATAATGCGGATGTATACGAACATGGAGTTCGGATACAGGGAATTGAGTTCGCATGGCGGAGTGTTATGGGTAAAATTAAAAAAATGAAAAAATGAATACAGAAAACAAAGACTGGTTTAAATTCTCGATTAAAAAAGCTTATGGAATTCTATTTTATTATGGAATTTTATTCGTAGTATCGTTATTTCTAGCATTAACAGGTGTATTAAATGAAGTCTTTTTTACGAGACTAACTTTGATCGAAAAATCTGTAATTTCTGGTATTGGTTTTTCAATACTGGGAGCAGTAATTTATTATTCAAAAAAGATTTACAAATCTTGTGTAAATCTTGACTTCACAAATCCAAAAGATGAAAATGATGCTATAAGAGAATTTGGAATTTCTGTATACTTTATATTTAGACCACCTTTTGCAATAATTTTCTCTCTCTTACTTATATTGTGCATTAAGCTGGGATTTACATCAATTTCTGTTGAAATTGAAAAATTAAACTCTGGATTTATTTACCTAACATCTTTTTTGTCTTTTTTCTGTGGCTATTCTTCAGGCGATGTCTTAGATGTATTTGAAAGTAATGGCAAAGGAATTGTAAATAAAATATTTAATAAAAAAATACTATGAAAAGTGCTGATAAGAAAGAATTGATTAAACAATTGGAAGAACTTGCTAAAGAGGTTTTAAAACACAAAGAAGATAGAAAGCAAAGACGTCCTATAATAATTGAATTTTGTGGAAGTCCAAAATCAGGTAAGACGACAACAATATCTTCTTTAAATATCTTCTTAAAAAGAAATAATTTCAGGACAGTTGTTCTTTCAGAAAGAGCAAGTATTTGCCCTGTCAATAAAAAAACGCATCCTTTTTTTAATATTTGGACCTTAACTTCCGCAATAGCTGAACTTATTGGTTATTTGTCTGACAAAGACAAATACGATATAATAATTGCTGATAGAGGTATATTTGATGCACTTTGTTGGTTTGAATGGTTAAATTCAAACGATAACGACCATAACCCATATTTAGATAACGAAACCTATGAGATTCTAAAGAAATTTGCATTAATGGACTTATGGACAAATATTATTGATATTGTTTATGTATTTAAAGTTCCTCCAGCAACCTCAATTGAAAGAGAATATGCTAATCTTTTAACGGAAGTAAGAGGCTCAATTATGAGGGAAAATATTCTCACGACATTTAATACAGCAATTGACAATGCAATTAATAAGTACTCTAAACATTTTAGAATAATAAAACAAATTGATACTTCAGAACAGAAGAATAATCAAAACAAAGTAGGTTATGATGTTACATACACAATACTGACTACTTTAAAAGATTTATTAATAGAAAAAATTGGATATTTCGATGGAAATATCAGAAAAGAACTTAGTTCGGGTATCAATCCTCTTGAAATAATATTAAATAAAGAAATAAGATTTGGAAATCGTGACATAATCGAAAAGAGCGATTTTATTCAACCATTACCAATCGCAGTTATCACAAACAAAGAACGGACAAAGTTATTAGTTTTAAAGAAAAACCCTAAAAGTACATCTTCAGATTCGCCAGAAAAAGACAAATTATTAGTTTATCTAGGAGGGCATTTAAGAGAAGAAGATTATGTTGACAATTCAATGACTAAAGCTATTTACAAGGGTTTGCATCGTGAGATTGAAGAAGAAATAAACGAATCTGTTTCAATTAATGGGGGCGACTCTTTTCTAATTTATACACCGACGTCGGAAAAAAGCAAAAGACATTTAGCAATTTGTCATATTATTACATTAGACTTAGAGAATAAAACATTCAATCCGACTGCAGAAGAATTCATTATGAAGAAAGGTCGATCTAAAAGTGGTAGAATCTATAAAATAGCAGAACTGAAGGATGAATTTGATGATATGGAAGACTGGAGTAAAACAATTTTGAGAGAATTTTTTAAATTTAAACCCGATCCCAAGTTGTTTGAATAAAATTCTACCCATAACACACGCCTATGCGCATTGGCGGCTGACGTGCATTTAGCGGGTTTTGCGCCCGCATTCACTTTGTCGCTGTGCGACAGTGAATACGCCCGCAAACCGCCCGTGCACATAGCCTCGGTCGTTAGGGGTCAGTGTAAAAAGAAAGATTTAACTACAAATTGAAAATAAAGAACAAATTATGAAGATTTTTTTAAAATTAAAGCGTTGGCAACTATTACTTGTGTATTTACTCTCGACTATTATTTATACAGAGACCCGAAACACTTCTTATTGGATATTAACTCTGTTATTTACTGATTTAATAATTTTTGGTTGGATTTATTCGATTGGAAAAATAACAAACAAGATCAATAAAAATAATAAAATAACAAATTATCATGAAGATTTATGGTTCGCATTTTCAATATTATCTATCATTCTCTTTGAATATTTTACTTTTATAAATACAACAAGAAATATCCTAATACAATTTATGCTGTTTGTATTTGTAATTTATTCAATGTTCAAACTAATAAACTTTTCAGCGAAGTCATTAAGACAATATGAAACAAAGAAAAGTCTGAAATTTGGAAATTATTTGACTGAATTTATTCTAATATTAACTATAATATTTGGTATCTGGAAAATCCAACCTAAAATGAATCAGATAATAAAGAATATTAAAGAATAGTTTGATTACAAGAATGTGAAACAAAAAGATTGAAAGCAAATATTGAAAGTATGCCAAAAGGCGAGAGTGAAGTTAAAACTTTAAAAAAACGCCTAACACACAACACTAAGGCTTTCTGCGGTCGGTACGACTCCCGATAAATTATCGGGATCTTCGACGCAGCATAGAAGCTTAGGTTGAACGAAATTCCTGTTGCAGAAAGTTGAATGGCCGAGTGTTGAAAAAATGATCTATGGAGAAAGCGACAGGTTTTGATGCGTTGTAGCAGGAGAGAATAATCAAAGCTTAGAATGAATAATGATGTGCCTAGTAGATTTTGTACAAGTACACAGCTTTCGAAAGATATGTGTATAAGCAGAAACAGTGTTTTTTTTTCGCTAGCGGCATGAGATAATATTTACGATCTGCAGATTTACAGATTTACGTTGTACAATTGCAATAGTGTGCTATTGAGGGATAGCCCATGGTCATTTGCGTTGTAGTTATAGCACAAAAATTTGCAGTACTATAAACAAAATGCACTAAGTTATGATTATATTGATTGTAAGTGTAATGAACAAAGTGTAAAACGTGCGGCGTTTAAGGCCGAGCGTAAAGCCTTGAAATTAAGAAATGGGAAATACCCCCAGAAACTAAAAAAATCGTAAATAAGATGTGTTTTTTTACTAAGCAAACGCAAGAGGCGCAAACATTGAGCAAGCGGTTTAAGGCGCAATTTGATGCTGATGTGCACTACAAACCTGCGCATTACAATGGTTTTGAGCATCCGCAAATGGCCATTGTGAGTGCGCAAAACCCCAATAGCTTTAGTTTGTCGGCTTGGGGCTTGTTGCCTTCGTGGACCACCGATATGTCGTTCAGGAAAAATACGCTCAATGCGCGCCTCGAAACATTGAACGAGAAACCGAGTTATAAATCAATATTGCAACAACGCTGCCTTGTGCCCGCCGATGGTTTTTACGAGTGGCAATGGCAGGATGGCAAGGGTAAAAATAAACTGAAATTTTTAGTGCAATTGCCCAATGCGGAGCTTTATGCTTATGCTGGTTTGTGGAATTTGTGGCGCCATCCGCACGATGGTAGTACTTTGCATACTTTTAGTATTATCACAACCGAGGCGAATGCTTTGATGGCCGAAATACATAATACGAAAAAGCGCATGCCTGTAATTATTCATCGCGACAATGAAATGGACTGGCTCCAAAATGGCGAAATAAGGCTTTGGAACGATAGCTTGGTGGCATTGCCTTGCGAACCTGTGCAGGGGAGTTTATGGTGAAGTTCCCCAACCGCTGGCGCGGATTTGCAATCCGTGACTTCATATAGCACGGATTACAAATCCGCGCTAGCAGAGTGTGCGAAGGGACTGTAGTATACAAAAAAGCCCCAATTACGGGGCTTTTTGTTTTGGCGATATTTGAATTTATTTTACAACAATGAGTGGTTGTGCGAATGTTTTTGTGTTGCTTGTAATGATGAGAACATAGGTGCCTGCTTTTACATTGTTGAGCAATAGGATATTGCCTTTGCTTTGTTGTTGCATTGCACCATTAACACTATATAGTTTGAGTTGCATGTTGCTATCGTTAATGCCATTTACTTGTACAAAGTGTTTGGCCGGATTGGGATAGATGCTTGCATTGGCAAAATATACATCGCGTGTGCTCGAAATGGGCGTGTCGTACAGCAACATATTGTCGAGATAAAGCTCGCCAGTGGCCGATAACATGCCTGCATAGCGCACAATACGTACAGCGGTGAGCTGATAGTTGGTGTTTGTGGGCAATGTTTCGAGTTTTGCTTCGTGAAATTCCCAGCCAAAGAAGTTGATGTTGCAGAGGTTTACGTAGCGCACATCGGTGCCAGCACTGAATTCGAGTTGCAGTGTGTTGCCCGACAAATCGCCATAAACATGCAAGCCCACCACTTTGTTGCTGTTGAAGCCATCGGCAGGTGTAGCCAATGTGTAATGTGCATGTGCATTGCTCATTATGAAGTTGTATCGGAACAAGCCCGAGGATGTATCGAAGAGTTTGCGCGAAGTGTTTTTGGCAGCACTGCTGTTGTTTGTATTTACACTTTTGGTGTCGTCGAAACTGAAATTCATGTTTTCGAAATTATCGACAATTGTTTTGTCGGTTTGCGTTACCGCCGAAGCTTTGAAACGAATTTCGATAGGCTCCACTACGCGCATATTCACATTGTCGGAAATGTCGCCGGGGATGAGTAATTTGTATTCGTCGCCAGCTACCAAAGCATTTGTAAGCTCGAAATAGTGCGAGCCAGCAGGCGCATCGACGCGGTTGTTGAGCACCGAACGTGCATTTTTGGCCAGTTCGTTGTTGTTTTTGTCGAATACCTTAATACCTGCTTGCAAATTACTGGTTGTGAGCACGCCATCGAATATCAAACGTATCATTGGTCGTGTGTACACACCCTGTGCGCCATCGTAAGGGTAGGCGTAAAGCAGGTTTAAACGGTTGCGATTTTTGGTGATGAACTGAAAACTTATGTCCTCGGTCATGCTCAAATTATCGGGGTGCGAGGCCGATTTGTCGAGGCGAACGGTATAAACAGTTTGTTTGTTGAGCGGTTTGTTGGGTGTAAAGCGCATGCGATAGTTGGTGTCTTCGAAAGTGAAAGTACCTTCGACATGCGGTGTAATGCTGAATGCCGCTGTTGTAGTAGCAGGGTCCATGTCCCAATTGAAGTTGAAAACAATGGATGTTGAAGCATCAACACTATCGTTGGCCGCAACATTGGGAGTATAACTTAGCACCTGTGGTGGCGTACTTCTGACACGGTTGAGTGCAAAATTCATGTATGTAATTTGATGTTTGCTCACCACAATTTCTTTTGTTTGTGGATGATAACCTTCTTTTTCGGCTTTTACATTGTAGGTGCCCGGCGCAAGGTTTTTGAAGGCATAAACACCATTTTGCATATTGTCGGTAGTATACACCTCGTTGGTTTCGAGCAGGGTGAGTTTTGCGCCATTGATGGGTAACATACGGTCGTTGCCCGGAAATTTGTTGTAGGTGGATACCAATTCGATGCGGCTATCGCGCACATTGCCTGCAATATTGCCTGTTTGTATATGTCCGCCATTGTAATAATTAAGAAATGATTTATAAAAATTCCAAGCTTCGAGCCATTTGTACTCCATATTCATGAGGCGATAGGTTTCGGGTATGTAGTCGTGCATGCCCACTTCCGAAATTACGCCCGGTACGTAGAGCCCACGCAACACGCCATAGCCATCGCTCCAGCCCATGGCAGTACGAGCAAAGGTTTTGTCGCCACGTATTGAAATGCCCGACGACCAAGTAGTAATTTTGTTGGCATACATATTCACAGCAATTTCGGTGCTTATGTCACGACTATCGTCGGAAAGTTTTTTGTGTACAGGATTGCCCGGATTGAAAGTATTGTAAACCGTTGCATCGTTGGCATCTACACCCACGTGCAGCATAAGTACATTGTTGGCCACACCGCTACCAGCATTGCTATGGATAGAAAGCATAAAGTCGACCGAAGCCTGATTGGCCATTGCAACAATTTGCGAAAGCGGCAAGTCGTCTTGTGTGCGATTGAGCACACGTGTCATAATTACTGTTGCACCAGCAGCTTCGAGCATATCGCGTAGCGCCAATCCTTTGTCGAGATTGCTCACCGACTCCCAAAAGCCATTGGGGTCGCCCGAAGTAAAGGGGGCAATCACCACATTGCGGTCGTCGGCATCGTAACCACCATGGCCAGGGTTGATGCATATTTTAACCCCAGTGAGGTTTTGTGCTATTGCTGTATTTAGCAGTAGCAACGATAAGAGTATGATTGAAAGTTTTTGTATCATTGT
>CAZEVV010000059.1:7308-14345 GCA_964515675.1 uncultured Paludibacter sp.
TCCATTTCCACAACAAAAATTTTGCCGTCGGTTGTGTGGTAGGCTATGCGATTGGCATTGCCAGCAGCTGCCGGGTACATGGCTATTTGGTTGTTGGTGCTTATGATAGTTGCTTTTTTGTTATCGATGTTTACTAATTTAATTTCCGAACTTGTAACTACATGTCCATCGTCTTTATCATTCATACCTACCACATATTGGTTGTTGTACCACACGGGGGCATTGAGATAGCCTAGCGAAGCAATGATTTTTCCATCGAGGTCGCTCACAAAAGTGCCTCTGCCAGCAGCAGTAAAAAGCAATTTGCTGTTGTCGGGCGAAAGGCTTACCCAAATATAACGACTATCGGCTTCGCGCAATGGATTCATTTCGTAACGTATGTTGTTGCGGTAAAGCACAATGCGCAAGTCGTCGGTAGTAACAAAATTGGGGATGCTTTTTTGTGTACTTCCGAAAGTCGATTTCATGAGTTTTTTATCGGCCATTACCAATAAACCATTGTGAAAATTGCGTGCTTGTTTCACTTCGCGCGAAGGTGGAAGCATTTGACGTTGCACACCTGTATTGAGGTCGTAGCTTTGTATGGCATCGAAACGGCGATTGTTTTCGAAACTTGTAGTGCGATAGAAAATTTTGTTTTCCGAAGCATCGAAAATAGGTTCGTAACCTGCACCAGCAGCATTGCTAATCGTATTTACTTTGTTTTGTGCAAAATCGTAAAGCTGCAAACCGGTGTAACCTGTTGTGCTAAAAAGCAATTTGTCGCCCGATGCATTGAATACTGGGTAGAATTTTGTTTCGGTGCGCTCAGGCATTATTTCGTAGCGATTGGCTACCTTTAGCGATTGTGCCATTGTGCCAAAACAACTTATGGCAATGACGAATGAAATAATAAATGTACGTTTCATATCCTTGTGTTTTTTATGTTTGCTCCAACCTGGAGTTATGGTTTTTTAAAAAATTCCTTATTCGCTGTGAAAGGGAAAAAGGAAAAAGATTTTATTGTTATTGAACCTATTGCTTGCTAAATTTTTGCGACTCGTAGCCCTTGTTATGTTGTATTTGTAAAATATAATTCCCTTTAGGCAGCGAACTTATATCGATGCTTTGTTGCTCGACACTGTCGATTCGCTTTTTCGATTGTAGCAATTGCCCCGCAGTATTATAAACGTTGATGGTGGCCGATGGTTCGAGAAAACTTTTGCTCGAAACAAATATTTCGTTGCTATTGGCCGGATTTGGATAAATGACGAAGCCACTTTTGATACTGTTGTTGATTACCGAGCTTGTGATATTGTTGTAAATCAGCGAAATATCTTTCACAAAAATATTGTATTCCTTGTCCTGTACATGTCCCGCAGCATCCAAAAAAAGTGTCATATATTCAAATCGGAGCGGGTAGGAGAGGCGGTCGGCAGTATTGCTAACAAATTGCGATATAGGGAATTTGAGTTCGACATCGGTATTTTGTGCAATGTTTGTAAAGTTCACTGCTGTGGTGTTGCTGTTGGCAGTGCGCATGCCCACAATTATATTGTTGAATTTTGCACTTTGCGTATTGACAACAATTTTTACCGAATCGGGCAAGCCATAAATGCGCAAGGGCTGTGTGAGTTTGATAAATGGTGCGCGGGTGGTTTTAAAAATATAGTTGATGCGCGCGCCATGTTGCCAGTTGGCGGGTAGCTCATTGTTGTTGAGGCTTGCATTCCACGAGCTGAGCGAAGCTGTAAGTTGCCAATTGCTTGTGTTCGAGAAATTATCCTGCACAAAATTACGATGAGTGGGTGTTTCAACAATCACCACTACAGTGTCTTTAAAATTACCCAATTGCCCAAAAACGCGTGTGCGACCATTGCTCAAAGCATTAACAATACCATTTTGTACATCGCAAATAGCAGGGTCTTCAACTGTCCATGTGAGTGCGTTGGGTTGTATTTGCATGGTGTTGAGGCCAATTTTGCTTTGTACCTCAATGGCGTAGGGTTTAAAATTGTCGACAACTACCGAGTCGAGTCGTATGGCAATTTCGGCCTCTTGCACTATTTTTATTTTAATTTGCGTTTGAATGCCGTTGTAATTGGCATTGAGCACGCCATTGCCATTGGGCGCAGCCACAAAAAAACCATCACTATTAATGTGTCCTATGGCGGGGTCGCAGCTTAGTTGCACATCTTGTAAATCTTTGTTGAGCATCATGCCGTATTGATTGTAAGCCAAGAAGCGCGGTTTGAAAATACCATAAGGAGGCAATTTAAGTGTGGCTTCGTAACTCATTATTTCGGCTACATTGTTATCGGTTGGCGATGTCGAAACTGCATAAATGGCGTTGGCCACAGCACGTTCGCTGCCATCGCTCGTAGTGTTCATGGGGCCAAATTCCTTCACATACATGGCACTCGATCCGCCACCATCCATGTTGAATGCTGTGTGTGCGCCTGCCCATTGCATGAGTTCGGCCAACTGTTTGGTAGTAACACCAGCCGATGCGCCACGTCCGTCGACCACACAGAAAATGATTTTGGTTTTGTCCTGCGAAAAACCTATGCCTGTGCGTGGGTGCAATTCGTTCCAAATATTGTTTATGTTCGCCTCTACAACACCATTCCACAACATAGGCAAACGATTGTCGCCGCCCACCATTTGCATAAAGTTGTTTTGTATGCCGTTCACCGATAGTGCGAAGTTAATATCGAGCTCATCGTTTACTTTGAGTGTGTTGAGTTTGGCAGCAGCCGTTCCATGACCCGAAAGCACAGCCTGATTTTTAGGTATTGCCATGCTGCCTTTGTTGGTTTCAATTTTTATAACTTTTACACGAATGTTTTTGTTGCTGCCCCATGTTTGATTGGGCAAAAGCTCCACCAGCACTTCGGTGCCAAAGGCATTGGTGCGTGTTACTTTGCCATTGTGTTGATTGTAAAGCACCATTTGGTTTTCGTTGCGAAGGTGGTTTACGGTGTTAATTGTCCATGTTTCGGTAGCTGTAATTATGTTGCCTGCATACGACATGACGCCTATATGCGGAATTTTTTGATCGTCGATAGAAAATATGCGGCGTGAATTGGGTATGGTTGCCAATTCGCTATTTACAATGGTGCCGCCAACAGGGTAGCCCACATAACCTTGCGTAACGTAAAAGTCGGCATTTGTACCCGCAAAATACACTTCGCCTTCTTTGCTTTTGCGTTTGGCCAATTCGGATGGGCGTTCGCCCGTATATATTGAGTCGCGCCCAAGGGCAGCTTTCAGTTGAACATGAGGGAGGGTAAGGTCGACGTGAAGGAAAAACACGTCGAGTCGGTTGTTACTTTGCAAGCGCAACGAGCTGTAATAAGTTCCCGGTCCAGCTTTGAAGTACGACAAAGTGTCGACACTATAGCTTTTGCCATCGATGTTAATGTTTTGTGCAAAGCCAAGTTTCACTATCGAAACGAGCAGCACAATTGTTATGAGTAGTGTTTTTTTCATTGAAAATGTAATTTTTCGGGTAAGTTGTTTTTTTTGATAGATAAAAATCGTTCCAGATTTATGCATTCAAAATTGAAAAAGGAGGTGGTGAATAGCACCACCTCCCCAATCAAACCATATCAATAATAAATAACATCTCTGTTATTTAATGTCTATTAGCTTATTGTATTACAACTTTTTGCATTTTGCGCGCACCTGTTTTGTCGGTGATGTTTAGCATATAAACACCATTACCCATTTTTAGGTCAAGTTCGCTTATATTAACAGCACTCATAACGCGTTGTCCCGCAGTGTTGATTACTTCTACTTTAGCAATTTCTTCTGAGAAACGTACATTTTTTGCAAAAACTTTAATTGTGATGTTCGACTCTTCGAATTTATTTACCGAAGTTGGAGCAGCAGTATTAAACTCGTACATGCCATAACCGTTTTCACCTGTATATACATAAATTTTTGCTATGTCACCCACAACTTCAACGGCAGGCATTGCAGTGCGGTAAGCATTTGATGTAGCACCCATACCAGCTTGTGGGAATGTCCATAAAGTTTTAAGACCTGTAAATGCTTTACTCGCATCAGCAAATTGGAATAAACGGAAAGTTGAAGGTGGAACACCCGCGGTATTGGTTGCAGCCATAACAATAAAATACTTACCATTCACTTCAAATTCAACTACACCATTGTGCCCTTGGTTCATTGTCCAAATTGTTTTTGGGTTAGCAAATGGTGCTGTTACTGAGTCCTTCAATGCAGAGAAATTTGCTTTGAAACCATCAATCACATTACCCTCGTCGTCACATAATATGGGATGAGTTGCATTACCATCTACATAAAAATAAGTTTCGTCCAATGGAAACACCTGCGGTGCTGAACCTAAGTTGGCCAAACCAGCAAGGTCTTTACCAGTAGCTTGGCTATTATCAAGTTCAATCACGGTTGGTGCTGCAGCAACTCCATTTGTAATAACCCATTTGTAAACTTCAACAGCTGTTGTCGAAGCATTAGCAGCCATAATAATAGCATTGGTATTTACATTGCCCCACACACCAAATGCATCGAAACGCATTGTTGATGCTAATGGGAAAAGTGTTGCTAAATCGGCTTGGTCGATAACTATTGTACCAGTACCATCTGTCATGTTAACTTTCCAAATCTGAAAGCGACCAGTGTTTGACGTAATGATATTTCCTAATAAAACATTGCCAGCATTGTCCACTTTAATGTCTTGAAAACCCCATAAGCCAGCAGTCCAAGTACTATCGGCAGTGTTTGCTTTGTTTCGACCAACATAGGTAAATAAATTGCTTGCTAAATTTACTGGTGTTTCACGTGCTCCAGTTGCACCATTTACCACAACAATGCGTTTGTTCGATCTGTCGATAAACAGCATTTTACCATCTTTAACGGCCATACCACGAGCCGTATTCGCAGGAGCAACGAAATCGGCAGCTGCATTGTAATTGTTCAAATTTGCCGAATATAACCACTTGTTTGTTAATGACATTTCGCCATTTGTACCACGGCGTGTGTAAGTTGCTGGGTCGACACCCACTGCTGCTTGTCCGAAAATGTCGCCACTGAGGATAGCACTAACTATTAGCGCAAGTCCAAAAAGTAATTGTCTTTTCATGATAATAATAATTTTTAATGAATAATTATAAGTGATATTTTGATTTTTTATGTAATTTGCGTACACCTCCCTTTGTTTTGGGAGGTGTGTTTTTTATAATCTTATTTTAAATGTTTGGCTTTGATTGTTCGATTCAATTTTTATCAAATATAAACCACCATTTTGAATATTGCTGATGTCGAAATAATTTATTCCATTTTGTAATGAGCTATTCCAGCTGCCTACGCGCAAGCCTGTCGAATTGAAAATGTCAATTTGTGCATGCAGCGTTTGTGCAATATTTACAATCAATTGTCGTCCATTTTCGTAGCTTATATAACATTTTGTTGTTCCTAACCAATTGTTTCCGACCGACGTGCTTGGATTTAATGTCACACTCAAAACATTACTATAGGCTGTTAATGTAGCAGAGCGCAATGCTTGCATTCTGAAATAATATACACCTTGTGTTAGATTACTAAAAGTTGTACAATATGTAAATGCATCGGTATTTCGTATGGTTGTGCCACGACCTGGAAATGCTGGGTCTTTCGACATTTCGATACGGAAACCATTGGAGTTTTGCTCTGCCCAACATAGGTTAATGCTTGTTCCATTTACCGTGCTTTCGTGTTGTGGCGATATAATTGTTGGTACCGGAACTTCCAATTCTCGCGTTGTGAAAGTCGAAACTTCTGTCATTGCTTGTACTGTGCCATCAACTACGCTCACACGTGCATAATACAATGTGTTGGATAGCAAAATATTGTTTGGAACAATGTATCGTGGAGCATTTGCTTGTTGATTAATTACGATTTTATTGCTGGCAAAGTCGCTAGCTGTAGCCACTTGAAGCGTGTAAACAGCTGTAGGGCTAATACTATCCCATTCAATTTTTGGAGTCATCGATACATTGTCCGAACCTTTTGCTGGGCTGTTGATACGGAATTTGTGTCCAGAAAACATCTTTGCGTCCGACCAAATTTCGGGTGCATTTGCAATGCGCGCTTTTACTCGTAAATAGTAATTGACATCATCTTTTAAGTTGGTTTGCAAACCACTAAAAAACTCGGGCGATGCTGTTTCGCGTGTAAAAACGATATTGTTGAATTGTGCATCGGTAGCCAATTGCCAAACATATTGTTGAGTGTTGGGCACTGCCAAGCATTTAAGCATGGCCGGAAAAAGTATTTGTGCGTTGTTGGCCGGAAATGTAATTGTAGGCTTAATACCTGTTGCTAGCGCTTCGTCCATTACTCTTACAGCCGACTCATTGCCATATCTGTCAATAGTCGATACTGCAATTTTGTGTGTGCTAGTGCTTATGCCAGCTGCTAAAGTATAGCTTTTACTATAGCTCATGCCCAAGTAAAATTCCGAACTGAAAAATACATTTGGCTGATTCCGTTTGTCGTTTGGTACGGCATATATGGCAAAACGTGCGCTGTTGCTCGAATGTTGCCATGTAATATTTTGACCACTGGCTTGTATGTTGCTTACCATCTCTGGAGTTTCTGTTTTCTTCCATGCAATAGCTGGTGCAAGGGCTGGTTTCTGAAACTTATTGTTTTTAAGATAATCAACAAATCCAGCCATATTTACCAATTTGGCGGTAGCATAAAATACACTACCAGGTGCATCGTTAATATCGCCAGTGCGGTTAAAGTCGATTTGCAATCCAATTTCCGAAATGTTGTAGTTTGTAGCCGTCGGAGCTTTTTGTATATCACTGTTTCGAGCAATTGCTTGTAGCTCGAGTGTCGAGAAACCTGTTACATGAATCTCTTCATTGTGGAGTAAAATTTTACTGTTCGCTTTTGGCATTGAAGAGGCTGTTGAGCTAACATCACCAATTTTATGACTCGAATAGAAATGTTTCCCAAAGCGATTGCTCAATTCCGACCACCATGGAGCTAGTTTTCCATAAGGATATGCGCTAAAAGTTGTCCAATACAAT
>CAZEVV010000060.1:0-14313 GCA_964515675.1 uncultured Paludibacter sp.
CGAGCGTATGTATTTTAATCAGTTCGATGCTACATCATTTAACGCAGTAGCGCAAAAATTGCTATCGAATTTACCCGATGCAGTGTTTATTGCCCCCATTTTTCGCAACGAAACGCTGTCATTAGTAAGTGCTTTGTCGAAAAATGAGATTCCGTTTTCGTACATCGACTCGTTGATTGAAAATACTATTTATAATACATATTACGGACAAAACTCATTTAAAAGTGGCTATGTAGCTTCGAAACTTTTGATAAGTACATTGCCAAAGGGTTCCAAAATATTGGTTGTGCGCACCAAACGATTGGGTTCGGTTTCCAATCAAACCATGGCACGATACAATGGTTTTATGTCGTACATCAACGATAATTTTTTGGCCGATAAATACGAAATTGTACATGTAGAGCTCGATTTTAAAAATGAACAAGCGAATATCGAAACCATTAATTCGATTTTCGATAAACACAATAATATTAAAGCAGCCATTACATTTAATTCGAAAGTGTATAAATTGGCTAAAATTCTCGAATTAACCAATCGTACCAATATTGCTTTGGTAGGCTACGACTTATTGGAGCAAAATGTTGCGTATTTGAAACAAGATGTAGTGTCGTATATTATAGCGCAACGCCCTGAAAAACAGGCGTATTATACGGTTCGAGATATGTGCAAAAAATTAATTTTTGAGCAGCCTATAAAGCAAACCAACTTTGTTCCAATTGATATTTTGACAAAAGAAAATATCGACGATTATATAGGTTTTGAGCATTAAAACAAATTTCAATAAACATACAAAACAACAAGATTTTTTTAGAAAATGGAGAATTTAAACAGAACAACGGCTGGCAAAACTGCAAAGTATCCCGAGCGAGTGATTCAATTTGGTGAAGGTAATTTTTTGCGTGCATTTACCGATTGGATTATGCACAAAATGAATGAAAAAGCCAATTTCAATTCGAGTGTAGTAATAGTGCAACCATTGGCCAATGGAATGATTGACATGTTGAACGAGCAAGATGGCTTGTATCATGTTAATTTGCAAGGATTGGATAAAGGCGAAGCTGTTGATAGCATCGATTTGATTGATGTTGTGAGCCGATGCTTGAACCCTTATTCGCAGTTCGACGCTTATTTGCAATTGGCCGAAAACCCCGATATGCGCTTTGTAATATCGAATACTACTGAGGCGGGTATCGCTTTCGACCCATCTTGTAAATTGGATGATGCACCTGCTGCTTCGTTTCCTGGAAAATTGACACAACTTTTGTATCACCGTTTCAAAACTTTTAATGGCGATTTAAGCAAAGGTTTGACTATGTTGCCTTGCGAATTGATTTTTCACAATGGTACTGAATTGAAAAAATGTATTGAACAATATATTGCACACTGGGATTTGGGTGCCGAGTTCAAAGCTTGGTTCGACAATACTTGTGGTGTGTATTGTACTTTGGTAGACCGTATTGTACCAGGTTATCCAGCCGATACTATCGACCAGATTCGCGAACGCATTCAGTTTAACGATAAATTGGTAGTGAAGGCCGAAATTTTCCACCTTTGGGTAATTGAAGCGCCCGAGTCGGTTGCAAAAGAATTTCCTGCCGATAAAGCTGGTTTAAATGTGCTTTTTGTGCCTAGCGAAAAACCTTATCACGACCGTAAAGTGACATTGCTCAACGGCCCTCACACGGCAATGGCGCCAGTGGTTTACCTTTCGGGCGTCGACACAGTGCGCGAATCGCTTGAACATCCTGATTTGGCAAAATTTGTAAACAAAGTAATGTTCGACGAATTGCTCGAAACGCTCGATTTGCCAAAAGATGAGTTAGCAAAATTTGCTAGCGATGTACTCGATCGTTTCCGCAATCCTTATGTGAAGCATTTTGTTACAAGCATTATGCTTAACTCATTCCCAAAATACAAAACGCGCGATTTGCCCGGATTGAAAATATATCTTGAACGCAAAGGTGAATTACCAAAAGCATTGGTGCTTGGTTTGGCTGCTATCATTACTTATTACAAAGGCGGAAAACGTGGCGAACAAGACATTGTGCCAAACGACGATAAAGCCATTGTTGATTTGTTGGCCGAACTTTGGGCTACAAATAGCACCGAAGCGGTTGCAAAAGGAGTATTGGGCGCTGAGTTTATTTGGGGCGAAAACTTGAATGAAGTTGCTGGACTTACTGCTCAGATTGTTGCTTATCTTGATAGTATTCAAGAAAAAGGAATGCTCGAAACTGTAAAAGCGATCATTTAATTATTTACAATTTACGATTTACAATTTACGATTGTTGCATGATTTTGTGCAAAATGTAAATTAAACAAACAATTAAAGCAAAGGTTGATGGTTGGTTATGAATTTGAAGATTTGTCCCGATTACTATCGATTGAAGGTATAAACAACATTAACCTTTGCAATGATTATTTATAAATATAACAAATAGGTATTAAAGGTATAAAAGGTTTAAAATGAAATATTTAAAAATTAATCCGGCTGATAATGTGGTGGTTGCGCTCGAAGCAATTGCCAAAGGCGAAACAGTAGTTGTGGGTGATGCTACAATTGTTGTATCCGACGAAATTCCGGCTGGACATAAATTTGCACTTACTGATATTGCTGCAAATGAGAATGTTATAAAATATGGTTACCCCATTGGGCATGCGCGCGAGGCCATTGCACAAGGTAGTTGGGTGAACGAAAAAAATATAAAAACCAATTTAAGTGGATTGCTCGATTATACATACGAGCCACAAGAAGTAATTTTGGACATACCGAATCGTGGGCTTACTTTCAAAGGTTATCGTCGTGCCAATGGTACGGTGGGTGTGCGCAACGAAATTTGGATTATCCCAACAGTTGGCTGCGTAAATGGTACAATCAATACTTTGGCCGAAGAGCTGCGCATGGAAACTCAATGTCGCAATGTTGACGCTATTGTTGCTTATCCGCACAATTATGGTTGTTCGCAATTGGGCGAAGACCACGAAAATACACGTAAAATTTTGCGCGATATGGTGCAACATCCCAATGTGGGCGGTGTGTTAATTGTTGGTTTGGGTTGCGAAAACAATCAGGTGAGTCAGTTTCGCACACTTTTGGGCGAATATGATGATGAGCGTGTACGCTTTATGGAAACACAAAAAGTGGGCGACGAGCACGAAGTGGGCATGCAAATGTTGCGCGAATTGTACGATTTAGTGTCGAATGATGTGCGCGAAGATGTGCCATTGGCCGAGCTAAAAGTGGGTTTGAAATGTGGTGGCTCGGATGGTTTTTCGGGTATCACTGCCAATCCTTTGTTGGGCGTTTTTTCCGATTTTTTAATTGCCCAAGGTGGTACAAGTGTACTTACCGAAGTGCCCGAAATGTTTGGTGCCGAAACAATTTTAATGAATCGTTGTGTGAACAAAAATATGTTCGACAAAACAGTGTTTTTGATCAACGATTTCAAAGATTATTTTACACAAAACAATCAACCCATTTACGAAAATCCATCGCCAGGCAACAAAGCGGGAGGTATTTCTACACTCGAAGAAAAATCTTTGGGATGTACACAGAAATGTGGAAAATCGTTGGTGAAAGATGTTTTGATGTATGGTGAGCAAATAAAAACCAAGGGTTTAAATTTGTTGAGCGCGCCGGGCAACGATTTGGTGGCTGCAACAGCTTTGGCTTCGAGTGGATGTCAAATTGTGTTGTTCACAACAGGTCGTGGTACGCCATTTGGTACTTTTGTGCCTACCATGAAAATATCAACCAATACGGCTTTGTACAACAGAAAACGCTCGTGGATTGATTTTAATGCAGGAACAATTGTTGAAAACGAAACCATTGAGGAAGTAAACGAAAGATTTATCAAATACATGATTGCAGTGGCAAGTGGTGAGTTGGTAAACAATGAAAAGAAAAATTATCGTGAAATTGCAATATTTAAAACCGGTGTAACATTGTAGGCAAAATAAATGTTTGGAAGTTAGCTATTTCCCATCAATATAAATGCTTATAGTTGCATTATTTGATTTGTAATTTCTCGGTTTATAATACAAAATCTTATTAATTTTAAAAAATAATACCGTTATGAAGTTAGAGAAATTTAGTTTTGGTTTGGGCGATCGTTTTGCTCACCAAGGGAAAGCACAATTGCGTGCTATTATGCGTGCCAACGAGTCGGGTTTGAATATCAGCCCCGTATGGAACAAGTCGAACCGCGAGCACACTTACGTGCACTCGAAACCCGCCGATGTATTGGTGGAAGCACAAGAGGCGGTTGCTGCATTGGGTTACAAAGGATTGTATTTTGTCGATGCCGACCATATCAATCTTACAACAGTAGCACCATTTGTCGACTCGGCTAACTTTTTTACATTAGATGTTGCTGCATTCATTGGTAAACCATCATCGGAATCTGAGGTTGCTGCTTTCGTACAATCATGCGAAAATTTTTTAGGCGAATTTCAGATTCCGGGCATGGAAAAACCTTTACATGTTAATGTTGAACTTTTACAACAAATTGCGGGTAAGTTTTTGGCTGCCACGCAACAAGCTGCCGAAATTTATCAATATCTGGCCGACAAAAAAGGTGTTGGCAATTTTATTACCGAAGTGTCGATGGACGAAGTTGAATCTCCCCAAACGCCTGTCGACTTATTATTTATTCTAAAAATGCTTGCTGATAAAGGCGTTCCGGTACAAACCATTGCTCCAAAATTTACAGGTCGATTCAACAAAGGTGTCGATTATCGTGGCGATTTGCAACAATTTGCCAAAGAGTTTGAAGAAGATGTATTGGTAATCGACTATGCTGTAAAAGCTTTTGGTTTGCCCGAAGACCTTAAATTGAGTGTACACTCGGGTAGCGATAAATTCTCAATTTATCCTATTATGGCCGATGTTATTAAAAAACACGACAAAGGTTTGCACGTAAAAACTGCTGGTACTACTTGGCTCGAAGAGGTTATTGGTTTGGCACTTGCCGGCGGCGATGGATTAGAAATGGCAAAACGCATTTATGCTAGCTCTTTCAACCGTAAGGACGAACTTTGTGCTCCATATGCCGATGTAATTGATATAGACGAAACGCAATTGCCAACGGTTGAAGAAGTGAATGCTTGGTCGAACGAAAAATTTGCCAATACTTTGCGTCATATCCCAGGACATGCCGATTATAACTCCAATTTCCGTCAGTTGATACATGTAGCCTACAAAGTTGCAGCCGAAATTGGCGACGAATATTATGCAATGCTTAAAAAACATGCCGATGTTATTGGTGCTTGTGTCGAAGAAAATATTTACGACAGACATTTAAAACGCTTATTCAATTTGTAATTCTTTCAAAATCAGATAACCGAAAACAGAAGCATTCATTTATGGCATAATGCTTATAAAAATAATGTTTCTGTTTTTACTTTAATAAACTAATACACAATATCATGAGAAACTTTTTTGACATTAAAGGCAAGGTTGTACTTATTACCGGTGGAACTGGTGTTTTGGGTGGTTGCATGGCCGAATATTTGGCTGAGCAAGGAGCCAAAGTTGTAATTTTGGCACGCAACGAAGCCAACGGACAAAAGTTGGTAGACAGCATACAAGCAAAAGGTAACGACGCATTTTTTGTAAAATCGGATGTGAATAACGAAGCCGTTTTGCGTGAAAATGCAGCTACTATCCTGGCCAAATATGGCACTATCGATGTGCTTGTAAATGGCGCTGGTGGCAATATGCCCGGTGCAACTATTCCGCCCGATAAATCATTTTTCAATCTCAATATCAACGATTTTAAAACAGTTGTCGACTTAAATCTTTTTGGCACTGTTATCCCAACAATGGTTTTTGGCGAGGTAATGGCACAAAACAAAAAAGGTGTAATCATCAATATTTCATCCGAGTCGGCCATTCGTCCGCTTACACGTGTTGTAGGTTATGGAGTAGCTAAGGCTGCTGTAACTAATTTTACCAAATATTTGGCCATTGAGTTGGCTACGAAATATGGCGAGGGATTGCGTGTAAATGCATTGGCACCAGGCTTTTTTATCTCGGAGCAAAACCGCACATTGCTAACCAATGCCGATGGAACGCTCACAGCACGTGGTAATACAATTGTTTCGCACACGCCATTTGGCCGATTTGGCGAGCCCGATGAACTTTTGGGTACTTTGCACTACTTGGCTAGCGATGCATCGAAATTCGTTACCGGTACCATGATTGTGGTTGATGGCGGATTTGATGCGTTTTGTATTTGATTTAAATTGAAAAATGAAAAATGAAAATTGAGGAATGAGAAATGAGATAGCGGTAAGCGGCAAGCAGTAAGCGGTAAGCGAAAAGCGGTAAGCAGCAAGTAGTGAACAGCATACGGTAATCTATTTATAGTAAGTTGATTATATTGTTCGGTCTAGGGATATAAGAATTTACATTATTATATTTTTAAAACTAAAAACTCAATACTCAACACTCAGAATCTCCCTCGTACCTCAGGTTTACCTCATGAAGTATGAGGGAGGAGGCAGGCTCAATACTCAATACTCAATACTCAATACTCAAAACTCAAAACTCAAAACTCAAAACACGAAACTCAAAACAATTACAAACTTTATAATAATATCAATTTAAATTTAAAATTATGTTTTTAAGTAAACAATCGTGGAGATGGTATGGGCCAAACGACCCAGTAACATTGTGGGATATTCGCCAAGCGGGCGCAACCGATGTTGTAACGGCTTTGCATCACATTCCTAATGGTGAGGTATGGCCGATAGATGCTATTCAGTATCGCAAACGTAAAATTTCCGAAGCTGGCCTTACATGGTCGGTAGTTGAGAGTGTGCCTGTGCACGAAGACATTAAAAAGCGCAGTGGTAATTATCGTGATTACATCGAAAATTACAAACAAACCATTCGCAATTTAGCGGCTTGCGACATACGTGTTGTTACTTATAATTTTATGCCTGTACTTGATTGGACGCGAACCGACTTGGGATATGAACTGCCCGACCGTTCGCGTGCTTTGCGTTTTGAGATGGCTGCTTTTGTGGCTTTCGATTTGTATATTTTGCAACGCCCTGGTGCCGAAAACGATTATACGGTAGAGCAAATTGCGAAGGCCAAAACACGCTTCGACAAAATGAGTGAAGAGGAAAAAGAATTGATTACGCGTAATATTATTGCTGGTTTGCCAGGTGCTGAGGAGAGTTTTAATCTCGAACAATTTCAGGCCGCACTCGACCAGTACAAAGATATTAACGAGACCGAATTGCGCAATAATTTGTTTTATTTTATCAACGAAATTGCTTATGTGGCCGAAGAAGAAGGAGTTGTGTTGGCTATTCACCCCGACGATCCTCCGATGAGCTTGTTTGGTTTGCCTCGCATTTTGAGTAATGCCGAGGATATTCGTAAATTGTTTAAAGCTGTGCCACTCAAATCGAATGGTTTGTGTTTGTGTGCTGGCTCGTTGGGCGTATCGGCCAATAATTGTGTACACGAAATGTTGCACGAGTTTGGCGATAGAGTGTATTTTGTGCATTTAAGAAGTACGCGCCGCAATGCAGAAGGCGATTTTTACGAAGATAACCATTTGGAGGGCGATGTAGATATGTACGAAGCCATGAAAGCTTTACTCGTGATACAATATACGAACAAACGCCGCATTCCGGTGCGCCCCGACCATGGACATCAAATGCTCGACGATTTACACAAAAACACGAACCCAGGCTATTCGGCCATTGGTAGATTGCGTGGTTTGGCCGAGTTGCGTGGTTTAGAGTTAGGCATTTCACGAACTTTGTTTCAGTAGTATTGTTTTATAATTGTTATTTCATTTTGTGCTAAAAATAATTTGAAATAAATGAGAAAAAATAATATTGCTGGTTTTGAAATGTTCTAATGTATCATAGTTATAAATGATTTTTTAGCAATAATTTTTTTACTTAAAAAAACACTAAAATGATAGACTTAAAAAAAGATTTTAAATATTCGCTAATGGTTGCCACAAGTATGGGCATACGCATTACGCCAGTGAACGGACAACCCGTACATAGTTCGAAACTTTTCGAAATGCAAGCAACAAGTGCCGAAACCAATGTGGCAAGTGTGGCTTCGTATTTGGGTTTGCCCGTGAAAGTGCTTACTACCTTTGTAAAAGAGAGTCCGATTGCACAATTTATTAAAGCCGATTTGCGTGCGCGCAATATGGAGTTCGAAGGGCCCGAGGTGGCACAAGGCGACCCATGGGGTTACCGTCATCAGTTTAATATAGCCGATAGTGGCTTTGGTGCGCGTGGTCCGCGTGTACTCAACGACAGAGCGGGTGAAGTAGGTCGCACTTTGAATGTGAAAGATTTCGACCTCGAAAGACTTTTTGTAAAAGAAGGTGTGCAAATTTTGCATCTTTCGGGTTTGATTGGTGCTTTGTCGCCCGAAACGAGTGAGTTTTGTTTGGAGTTGGCGCGCTATGCTAAGAAAACTGGTACACGCATTTCGTTCGACCTCAACTACCGCGCTTCGTTTTGGAAAGGCCGCGACGAAGAATTAAGAGCAATTTTTACCGAAATTGCTTCGGTATCTGATATTTTGATTGGTAACGAAGAAGATTTTCAGTTGTGCTTAGGCATCGAAGGGCCAGAAGCTGGTGGACAAGGCATTGAAGGCGAAATTGAAGGTTTTAAAGGAATGATTGGTCGTGTGAAAGCAGCATTTCCAAATGCATCGGTTTATGCCACAACATTGCGCCAGGTAATTAGCACCAACGAGCATTTGTGGGGAGCCATATTGTTGGATGGTGAAGATTGGCACGTTATTTCGCCGCGCAAAATTAATGTGCTCGACCGCATTGGTGGAGGTGATGGTTTTGTGGGTGGTATGCTTTATGCCATACTCAAAGGTTGGGAATCGGAAAAATGGGCGCAGTTTGGTTGGGCAACAGGAGCTTTGGCTACAACTTTCCTTACCGATTACGGTCAGCCTGCCGACGAAGAACAAGTGTGGAGCATTTGGGCTGGTAATGCGAGAGTGAAAAGATAAAGTCAGCCCCCTATATCCCCCACAGGGGGACTTAAAGACTGATTTATTTCATTCCAATTTGAAAAATATAAAAATACTAACTTAATCCCTCCCCAAGGGGAGGATAGGAGGGGCTTTATGATTTTTTACGAAAGGGGTTCAACCGAGATTGAACTCACATCAGCTGATATAAAGGAGGGACTTTTCGAAGCCCTCCAAAAGCTGGGCACAAAACACAAAGTATTGGCTATACCGCCCGATTATACGCGTTTGCCGAGTCGTGCTGGCGAAATTACCGAGTATGCATGGCAGTTTTATGGCGATGCGCTCACGGATGTATTGCCAGCATTGGGTACACATTCGCCCATGACGGCGCACCAAATTGAGCATATGTTTGGCTCTTTGCCTGCATCGCTCATACGCGAGCACGATTGGCGCAACGATGTTGTTACATTGGGACATGTGCCGGCTTCGTTTGTAAAAGAAGTGAGTGGAGGTGCTGTCGACTTTGAATGGCCGGCGCAAGTAAATAAACTTTTGATAAATGGAAATTTTGACTTAATTTTGTCCATCGGTCAGGTAGTGCCGCACGAAGTGGTAGGCATGGCCAACTACAACAAGAATATTTTTGTTGGAACGGGTGGCGTCGAAGGCATTAACAAAAGTCATTTTGTGGGCGCAGCCTATGGCATGGAGCGTATGATGGGACATGCCGATACGCCAGTGCGTAGGATTTTTAATTATGCGTCGGAAAATTTTACAGCTCATTTGCCCATTTTGTATGTGCAAACAGTAGTTGGCTTGGATAAAACTGATGGCAAAGTGAAATGCCGTGGCATATATATTGGCGACGACCTTGAAGTATTTAGCAAAGCTGCCAAATTGGCCTTGCAAGTGAATTTCGATTTGTTGGATAAACCATTGAAAAAAGTGGTTGTATATCTCGACCCTACCGAGTTTAAAAGTACTTGGTTGGGCAATAAATCGGTGTATCGCACACGCATGGCCATTGAGGATGGAGGTGAGCTATTTGTGCTTGCGCCAGCATTGGTTGAGTTTGGCGAGGATAAAGAAATTGACCGCTTGATACGCAAATATGGCTACTTTGGTACGCCACAAACACTCAAAGCATGTGATGAGAATGAAGAATTGCGCAACAATTTAAGTGCAGCAGCTCACCTTATTCACGGCTCGTCGGAAGGGCGCTTTAGCATAACATATTGTCCGGGAAAAGGCAAGGAAAACCTTACACAGCAAGAAATTGAAAGTGTAGGATTTAAATATGCCGACATCGACGAAGTGACAGCTAAGTACGACCCTGAGAAATTGAAAGATGGATACAATACGATGCCCGATGGCGAAGAGATATTTTATATTTCGAATCCAGCATTGGGCTTGTGGGCATTTAAGGAAAGGTTTGAAGCCCCCTAAATCCCCCACAGGGGACTTTAAGAGTGCTTTATGAAATTTGTTCTCGTAGAATTAAATATTAAAAACATTTCCGAATTGCTATTAAAAACAATCAATACTAACTAAAAAGTCCCCCCTGTGGGGGATATCGGGGGCTTTATGAAGATAATTATCGACGACAAAATTCCATATATACGTGGAGCATTTGAGCCACTGGCCGAAGTAATTTATTTGCCAGGCGCAAAAACTACTGCTGACATTGTGCGCGATGCCGATGTCATTGTTACACGCACTCGCACCATTTGTAACGAAAAACTCCTAAGTGGTTCTTCGGTAAAAATGATTGCGACGGCTACCATTGGTTTCGACCATATCGATACTGACTACTGCGAGGCAAATGGTATATATTGGACCAATGCGCCGGGTTGCAACTCCAAATCGGTGGAGCAATATATAGCTTCAACTTTGCTGGTTTTGGCAGAAGAAAACGCATGGGATTTATCGCAAAAAACCATTGCCGTAGTGGGCGTAGGTAATGTTGGTAGCAAAGTGGCTCAGTTTTGCACATTGCTCGGAATGAAAGTTTTGTTGGTTGACCCGCCGCGCGCACGTGCCGAGGGTGAAGCTGCATTTACAAGTTTAAATGAAGCTTTGCACGAAGCGGATATTGTAACTTTGCATGTGCCGCTCAATATGTCTGGCACGGATGCTACTTTTCACATGGTGAATGACGATTTTTTTACTCAATGTAGCAAACCTATTGTGCTTATTAACTCGTGCAGGGGCGAAGTTACCGATTCCGAAATTGTAAAACAGGCCATTAAAACCCAAAAAGTAAGTAATTTTGTTTGCGACTGTTGGGAAAATGAACCCGACATTGATATGGAACTTTTGGCATTGACAAAAATAGCCACGCCGCATATTGCAGGCTATTCGAAAGATGGAAAAGCCACTGGAACATTGATGTCGGTGCAAGCGATTGCCAAATTTTTTAAGCTTCCACTGAACAATTGGAGGCCTTTGGGGGTTGAATTGCCTGAGCAATCGGAAATTGCGATTGATGGCCAAGGTTTGAACGAGCAAGAAATTATTTCGAAAGCTGTTTTGCATACTTATGATATACGAAATGACGACAAAGCATTCCGGAATAATACGGAATTTTTTGAACAATTGAGGGGCGATTATCCAACACGAAGAGAATTTCCGGCATTTACGATTCTCGCAAAAAATGTAGATGTGAAAGTTATAGAGAAACTAAATCAGTTGGGTTTCAAAGCCATCTAATTGGCTAACGCCGACCACTGGTTCCCCTACATGGGGGAGTTAGATTTTGATTCTCTTTATTTATTTTAAAATAAAATAATAGCAAGTATAAACATTTAAACAAAGCTAACTTTAAGTCCCCCTGTGGGGAATTTAGGGGGCTGAAAATTACAATGATGAAACAAAAAGCAGACATTGGATTAATTGGTTTGGCCGTAATGGGCGAAAACCTTGTTTTGAACATGGAAAGCAAAGGCTTTACTGTTGCAGTATATAACCGCACAGTAGAAAAAGTTGATAAATTTGTGAACGGCCGTGGTGCTGGCAAAAATTTTATCGGTGCGCAATCCATTAAAGAATTGTGCGACTCGCTCGAAAAGCCACGCAAAGTAATGATGCTCGTAAAAGCAGGTAAAGCTGTCGACGATTTTATTGAGCAGTTATTGCCACATCTCGAAGCTGGCGACATTATTATTGATGGTGGAAATACACACTTCCCCGATACTGTGCGCCGTACAAAATATGTTGAAAGCAAAGGATTGCTTTATGTTGGTACTGGTGTTTCGGGTGGCGAAGAAGGCGCTTTGTTGGGACCCTCGATGATGCCCGGAGGCTCGGCGGCGGCATGGCCTGCTGTGAAAGATATTTTCCAAGCAGTAGCAGCAAAAGTGGAAGATAATATTCCTTGTTGCGATTGGGTAGGAGAGGACGGAGCTGGCCATTTTGTGAAAATGGTGCACAATGGTATCGAGTATGGCGATATGCAAATTATTAACGAAGCATATCACGTAATGAAAGATATGTTGGGCATGAGTGCCGACGAAATGCACGAAGTATTCAAAGTGTGGAATACTGGCGACCTCGACTCGTATTTGACAGAAATTACACGCGATATTTTGGCTGTAAAAGATGAAGATGGTTTGCCATTGATTGATAAAATTTTGGATACCGCAGGTCAGAAAGGTACTGGAAAATGGACAGGCGTTTCGGCACTCGAATTGGGTGTTCCGCTCACGCTTATTGGCGAGTCGGTATTTTCGCGTTGCTTGTCGGCACAAAAAGACATTCGCGTAAAAGCCTCAAAAGTAATCAGCGGTCCGCAAGTAGCGTTTGGCGGCGATAAAAAGCAAATGATTGACGACTTGAAAGATGCATTGTTTGGAGCAAAAATTATCTCATATGCACAAGGTTACAACCTTATGATGGAGGCCGCCAAAGAGTACAACTGGAACCTCAATTTGGGCGGTATAGCGCTTATGTGGCGTGGTGGTTGCATTATTCGTTCGGTGTTTTTGGGCGATATCAAAAAAGCTTTCGACAACAATCCTGCGCTCGAAAACCTTTTGCTCGACCCACACTTTAAAACAATTGTTGAAAACGCACAAGCCGGATGGCGTCGTGTGTGTGCCGCTGCACTAACGCATGGCATACCTGTGCCAGCACTTACGTCGGCACTTTGCTATTTCGATGGTTTCCGTAGCGAGCGTTTGCCAGCCAACTTGTTGCAAGCACAACGCGACTATTTTGGGGCACATACTTACGAGCGCATCGACCGTCCGCGTGGCGAGTTTTTCCATACCAACTGGACAGGCCGTGGTGGCGATACTGCATCAACAACTTATGATGTGTAAAGTCATTTCGAGAATTTATGGTTGAATTAAATAAGAAAAAGTCACTGCAAATTGTAGTGGCTTTTTTTGTGCTTTGTGGTATATTATAGGTTGCAGAAATTGTTGTAGGCGCGTCTGTTTTTTTTAATGTAACTTTATGAAGCTTGCCATAAATTAATTGCAAACTTGTTGTTTTTGAATAAATATTGTTGTATTGTATATTTATACCGATTAATTTTGATTTTTGATGTAAAAATGTATGTTTCTAGTTCAATAGTTTTGTGCTTCATTTATTTAAATATTATCTTTGCAGGCAATAATTTTGTACCAGTGTTGAATAATTAAAGAGGAAAAGAGAGTGATAGAAATAATACCCGCCATCGATTTGATAGATGGTAAATGTGTTCGCCTTTCACAGGGCGATTATGCGCAAAAAATTGTATATAACGAAAATCCGGTGGAAGTGGCGCGTATGTTTGCCGATGCTGGCATTCGTCGGTTGCATTTGGTTGATTTGGATGGTGCAAAGGCGCATCATATTGTAAACCACAAAGTGTTGAGCGATATTGCACATAAAACCGATTTGGTGATTGATTTTGGTGGAGGTTTAAAGTCGGACAACGACTTACGCATTGCCTTTGAATCGGGTGCAAGCATGGTTACGGGCGGTAGTATTGCGGTGCGCAACCCCGAAGTTTTTGAGTCGTGGATTGCGCGTTATGGTGCCGAAAAGATTATTTTGGGTGCCGATGTAAAGGACGAAAAAGTAGCCGTTGGCGGTTGGATTGAAACAACAGATTTAGATTTGATGCCTTTTATTAAAAAATACACTGATAAGCTTATCAATAAAGTAATATGCACCGATATTAGCAAAGATGGCATGTTGCAAGGTCCGGCCATCGAACTTTATCAACGTATTTTGGCACAATTCCCCAATTTGTACCTCATTGCTAGTGGCGGTGTAAGTTGCTTGCAAGATGTTGAGAGATTGCAAGATGCCGCTGTTCCGGCGGTTATTGTAGGAAAAGCATT
>CAZEVV010000061.1:0-14262 GCA_964515675.1 uncultured Paludibacter sp.
ATTTGATTGATTATTCTGCTTCGAGCAAAATCATCAAGAAATCTTTTGGGATTTTATCGCCTGCTTTTACATTTATCTCTTTGATGCGAGCTGTAAAGGGCATTTCGATACGATTTTGCATTTTCATGGCCTCAAGCTTCAACAAAGGATCACCCTCGTTCACCAAATCACCCACATTAACCGAAACTTCGAGTATCGTTCCGGGTATGTATGATGTAATTTCGTACGGATTTGGGTCTATCCACACTTTTCGACTTTGATATTTGCGTGTAAGCAAAGTTTTGTACTTGCGCGCAGTAACAGCAAAATCGATATATTCAGGAGTTTCTTTTTTCATCTGTTCGTAATTTATTGTTCATTCATCATACAAAACTTAAACATCATTTGCCCAAATTGTTGCTGGACAGAATAATATTGAAAGTGTTTTGTCATAAAAAAATAAATCTGTTAGTTTTAAATTTTAACCACTTATGTTTAATTTCATGCGCTTATTTTCAAAATTTCTGAAAATAAGCACATTGAGTTAAAATCAAAACGGAGGAACTCCATGTTTTTTCGCTGGACGATAATCGAATTTGTTTTTCGAAAGTTTGAGCGAGTGACGAACAATGTCAAGCGTTTCCGATGGTTCAATTACGGCATCGATATAACCTTTAGATGCAGCCACAAATGGGTTTGCAAATTTCTCGATATATTCTTGCACTTTAATCTGACGCATAGCATCTTGATCTTCAGCTTCCATAATTTCTTTGCGGAAAATGATATTGGCTGCACCTTCGGGTCCCATTACGGCAATTTCGGCAATTGGCCATGCAAAAACAAAGTCGGCACCCAAGTGGCGCGAGTTCATTGCAATATAACCTCCACCATATGCTTTACGCAAAATTACAGTAATTTTTGGCACCGTAGCTTCGGAGTAAGCATACAACATTTTGGCGCCATGACGAATTACACCAGCATGCTCTTGGTCCACACCGGGTAGATAACCTGGCATATCTTCGAGTGTAAGAATTGGAATATTGAAAGCATCGCAAAAACGAATGAAACGAGCCGCTTTGTCCGACGAATCGCAGTCCAATACACCTGCCAAATAAAGCGGTTGGTTAGCAACAAAACCAATGGTTTCGCCATCGATACGACCAAAACCAATTACGATATTAGGCGCCCACAACTCCTGCACTTCGAGGAAGTACGAATCGTCGGTAAGTGTATAAATCACTTCGCGCACATCATAAGGTTGTTTCGGATCGGCCGGTATTACGTTTTCAACTTTCTTTTTGAATTTTGGTTTGCGTGGCTCAATAGCAGTTGCACGCACCTCGTTGTTGTGAGGAATTAGCGATATAAGTTGTTTGATTTGGTTCAAACACTCAATTTCGCTCAATGCGTAGAAATGTGCATTACCAGTAATTTCGGCATGTACACGTGCTCCACCAAGGTCTTCTTGCGAAATTTTTTCGCCCAAAACTGTTTCAATAACGTTAGGGCCAGTGATAAACATTTTCGAGATATTTTCAACCACAAAAACGAAATCGGTAAGTGCAGGCGAATAAACCGCACCACCTGCACAGGGGCCTAGGATAACCGATATTTGAGGTATTACACCCGAAGCCATTGTATTGCGATAAAAAATTTCGCCATAACCAGCCAAAGCACCAATACCTTCTTGAATACGCGCACCACCCGAGTCGTTGATACCAATACATGGCACTTTCATTTTCATGGCATGATCCATGATTTTTGTAATTTTGCGGGCGTGTTTCAAACCCAACGAACCACCCATTACGGTAAAGTCCTGAGCATAAACACATACGGGGGCACCGTTCATAGTTCCAGTACCAGTGATAACACCATCGCCTGGAAGCTCTTTCGAATCCATACCAAAGTTACGCTCTTCGTGCTCAACAAACATGTCGTACTCGTTGAACGAACCTTGATCCAATAAGTATAAAATACGTTCGCGCGCAGTGAGCTTACCCATTGCAGCTTGTTTCTCGATAGCTTTATCGCCACCACCTTTTTCTACAATGGCTTTTTTCTGACGTAATTGCAGAATGTTTTTCTTTAAAGTCATAAAAACTTTTTTTTGATTAAACTTAAAGACTTCTTTTTATGTCCGAAAAAAAATAATTTTCAACGGATATTTTTTTAGTTTGAATTATATTGCCGACAAAAATAACACTTTTCTTGCTAAAATGTGCAATTTTTGAAAATAAGTTTTCAAACGTTTTTAAATGTATACTCTAATTCAACAACTTATGCATTTTCCTCAATACCGATTTCATACCTTTCGAGTACATTTCTTGGTCAATATTTTCGACAACTACCCTCAATTCGTTCAAAAGTTCGGGTTCGAAGCTACAAAAACGGTGTACCAACTTCAACGATAGTGCTTGTATTGCAATAGGTTGCTTTGGCGACAAGAGCCAATTGTAACATGCATTGAGCAAGTCGATATTTACTTCAGTAATTTGCGGAAAGTGCAAAAGCATTGTCAAACAACTGCGTCGCACACCCTCGTAAGGCGTGTTAAGCGTCATTTCAATAATGCGTTCAACATCGTGATTATTAAAACTCTCGGCATTTTTAAGCGCCACTTTTTCAATTACCCATGCAGCACGCCAAGCCGCTCTTTTCTCGTTATCGCTGCATAGTGCAAACAATTCGTCGAACAGCGAGCGATTGTGTGCAGCTTCGGCAGCCAATTGATGTGTAAAGTCCACATTCAATATTGTAACGAGTTGTTGGCGTACATCCATTGCATGCGGTTTTTCGAATTACAAATTCACAAAATTCTCCAAAATTGTTTGTCCAATATCTCCCGATTTTTCGGGGTGAAATTGTACAGCATAAAAATTATCTTTATGCAATGCCGAGCTGTACTCCAACACATAATTGGTGCGTGCTATGGCATTGTCGCATGCCTCAACATAATAGCTATGCACAAAGTACACATAGGCGTTTTCGGGTACATTATGCATTAATGGCGAACGCAGCCCAACAATATTATTCCAACCCATTTGTGGCACTTTGTAGCCCGCATGTTGTGGAAAAAGTCTCACCTTTTGGTCGAAAATGCCCAAACATTCAGCATCGTTTTCTTCGGAATGTGCACACATCAATTGCATGCCCAAGCATATACCTAACACAGGCTGTTTGAGCGATTTAATTAAAGTATCCAAGCCATGTTCTCGCAAATATTGCATGGCCGACGAGGCCTCTCCTACTCCCGGAAAAATCACTTTATCTGCATTGCGAATCATATCGTGATCGTCGCTTACAACAGCTTTTACACCAATACGTTCGAGCGCAAAAAGCACCGATTGTATGTTACCTGCATTGTATTTTACAACTACTATGTTCATTATAATATTTTTAGCCCCCTAACCCCTCCCTCCTACGTCATGAGGTAAACACCTAAAGGGGGAATAAGACGGTTGCATTAATTCTTTGTTTATTTTATCAACAGTCACTTAATTAAAATCGCAATCGACCATATCTCAAATCCCCCGCAGGGGTTCGGTGTCTTTGTAGAAATTTAAAAACAAAATGCCTTCAGTATGAGAAACACTAAAGGCATTTACAATAATATTGCTTTTTAAATCAAACGATTGGTGGCTGTGTCCGGAAAAACGAGCGCTGGTTTAAAGCTTTTAGCTTCTTCCATATCGAGCATTCCGTAGGCCAATATAATAATGATATCGCCAGGCTGTACAAGACGGGCGGCTGCACCATTAAGGCAAACCACGCCTGTGCCTCGTTCGCCAGGAATCACATAAGTTTCGAAACGCGCACCATTGTTATTGTTTACAATGCTTACTTTTTCGTTGGGCAAAATATTGGCAGCATCCAATAAATCAGAATCGACCGTTATACTACCGATATAATTTAAATCGGCACCAGTAACTGTTACCCTGTGAATTTTTGATTTTACTACTGTAACTAACATTTGAATGAATATATAGTTTTTTTGTTTTTTAACTGCGAATTAATATCTTACATTATCGATTAAGCGCACTTCGTTACAAAAAACGGCAACACAACCTACTGCGGCTGTATTCCATTGTTGTATGGTTTGCAAAGTTTTGCTATCAACAATATCAAAATATTCTGTTTCTAAATAGGGATTTTTGTTTATTTCACTCGTTACCCATGCCATGAGTTCGGCAGGTGTCATTGTCATTGTTTTTGTTTGACTTTCGAATAAAACTTTTGAAATATGTGCAGCATTTTCGCGTTGTTCGACTGTGAGGCGCTCGTTTCTACTACTCATTGCCAAACCTGATGTTTCGCGCACGATAGGACAATCAATCACTTCAACATCAAAGCCAAGTGTTTTCACCATGTGATGAATGATGGCCAATTGCTGAAAATCTTTTTCGCCAAAATATGCTTTTGTTGGTTTTACCAAATTGAAAAGCTTACTAACCACCTGCACCACACCATTAAAATGCCCTGGTCGGAATTTGCCTTCCATCACTTCATCAAGTCCTTCGAAATTATATTCGAATGTTGTTTGCAGTTCGTTTTCGGCATACATTGCATTTTTTTCGGGTGCAAAAACCAAATTACAGCCCACAGCTTGCAACATAGCCAAATCGGCTTCGAGCGTACGCGGATATTTAGCAAGATCACTTGCATTATTAAATTGCGTAGGATTTACAAAAATACTCACCACGCAATAGTCGCATTCGGCAACTGCACGTTTCACTAATTGCAAATGACCTTCGTGCAATGCGCCCATGGTAGGCACAAAACCCACCTTTTGGCCTTTAACCACCGCGAGGGTGGCATCGAGCTCTGAAATCGTTTTGACTATATTCATTTTTTTAATCTATGATAGGCATATTTTGTTTTAGCCCAAATCATTTATAAAAAGCTTTGCATTTAATTTTTAAATCAATACTGTTACAAAGCGGCTGCAAAATTACGAAATCTTATTTGTATTATTTCATTTTTTGTATATAAACACTCGAATTATTTCGTTTGTTAAATGAATTTCACATGTTTTCATAAATCAATCTGTTAAACTTCGAACATATAATAATTATATTGACAAGGTATTTAGGAATTAAATAGCTCATAATTATACATTTAAATGTTTTAAGCAATATTATTATCAAAATTGATTGAATTTGAAGTGTCATTTGTATTTTATATTTAGTAAATATAGATTATCTTTGAAGCGTTTTAGATATAATAATATTATTACAGCAATAATTAAAAATTTACTATTTCACTATTTGCGATTTACAATTTAATAAATCTAAAATAAACTGTACATTTGGGGATTAAATACAGGACATTATATTTTAATTCTTGTTTTAAATTTGACTCATAATTACAGCGATATTTTTTGCAAACAATTTAAATTAAAACAGTTATAACACAAAAACGATAAACACATGAAAGGAATTGTATTGGCAGGTGGCTCGGGTACACGACTCTACCCTATCACTAAAAGTATTTCGAAACAGATTATTCCGGTTTACGACAAACCAATGATTTATTACCCATTATCGGTATTAATGCTTGCTGGCATACGCGAGATTTTGATTATTTCGACACCCCACGACATACATTTGTACGAAAATTTGTTGGGTACAGGAAGCGATTTAGGCATTGAACTTACTTATGCGATACAGCCTTCGCCCGATGGTTTGGCACAAGCATTTATTATTGGCGAAGAGTTTATTGGCAACGATAGCGTGTGTATGATTTTGGGCGATAATATTTTTTATGGTTTTGACTTTTCGCGTACTTTGCGCGAAGCTGCTGCACTAAATGACGGCGCAATAGTATTTGGATACTACGTAAACGACCCCGAAAGATATGGTGTGGCAGAATTCGACAAAGATGGCAAAGTGCTTAGCTTGGAGGAAAAACCTGCTGTGCCAAAGTCGAACTATGCTGTTACAGGGCTTTACTTTTATAGCAATGACGTGGTTGAAAAAGCAAAAGGCTTAAAACCGTCGAAACGTGGCGAGCTCGAAATTACCGACCTCAACCGCTTGTACCTCGAAGAAGAACGTTTGAGCCTCAAAATGATGGGACGAGGCATGGCGTGGCTCGATACAGGTACGCACGACAGCTTGCTCGAAGCTTCGAACTTTATTTCGACCATCGAAAACCGACAAGGTTTGAAAGTGGCTTGCCTCGAAGAAATTGCTTATCGCTATGGTTATATCAACAAAGAGCAACTTTTGGCATTGGCAGAGCCGCTCAAGAAAAACCATTATGGCGAATATCTTATAAAAATTGCCAACGAAAACATTTAATATATAGCCCCCTAGCCCCTCCCTTCTACGTCATGAGGTAAACGCCTAAAGGGGGAATAAAAAGTTGGCATCAACACCCCCTTAGGGGGTTAGGGGGCTGTAAATACAAATTAAATACATTTTTTATCAATGGAAATTATTGAAACCCCTATCAAGGACTTACTTATTATAAAACCTCGTGTATATGGCGATGCACGAGGCTATTTTCTCGAAACATACAATCAGCAACAATATATTAATTCTGGTATTGACATAAATTTTGTGCAAGATAATCTATCAAAATCGAGCTATGGCGTTATCCGTGGCTTGCATTATCAACTCCATCCGCACAGTCAGTCGAAATTGGTTTCGGTGGTGAGTGGTGCAGTGTGGGACGTGGCCGTCGACTTGCGCAAAAACTCGCCCACCTATGGGCAATGGTATGGCATTGAATTGAACGAAGAAAACCATTTGCGCTTTTTCATCCCAAAGGGTTTTGCACATGGATTTTCGGTTTTGAGCGAAACAGCCGTTTTTTCGTATAAATGCGACGATTTGTACAACCCCACACTCGAACGTGGTTTAATGTACAACGACCCTATGCTCAATATCGATTGGAAAATTCCGGCCGAAAAAGCACTCATTTCCGACAAAGACACCAAGCATCCGCTTTTTGTTGATGCCGAAAAGAATTTTTAGCCCCCTCACCCCCTCCCTCATACATTTAGGAGGAAATCCTAAAGGGGGAACAAAACGCAAACTGATAAACACGAAACACAAAACACGAAACACGAAATAAAAATGACCATACTTATAACAGGCAGCAACGGACAATTGGGCAACGAAATGCGCGTAATTGCAGCTCAATATCCGGCCATAAATTTTATATTTACCGACATTGCCGAGCTCGATTTGACAAATATGGAAGCCTTGCAACAGTTTTTCACTCAAAACAAGCCACAAATAGTGGTGAATTGCGCGGCATACACAGCTGTTGACAAAGCCGAAGAGGATGTTGATTTGTGCTATTTGGTAAATAAAACAGCGGTTGAAAACTTGGCCAAAGCATGTGCTGCAAACCAAGCCAAGTTGTTGCATGTTTCCACCGATTATGTATTCGATGGCAGCAGTTACTTGCCTTACACCGAGGACATGCCCGTGTGCCCAACAAGTGTTTACGGTAAGTCGAAGTTGGCAGGCGAAGAAGTTGCCATGGCCAATTGCGCACAAACAGCCATCATTCGCACATCGTGGTTGTATTCGTCGTTTGGCAATAATTTTGTAAAAACAATGATAAAGTTGGGGACCGAGCGGGATCGCCTCACAGTAATTTTCGACCAAGTAGGCACACCCACCTATGCAGCCGATTTGGCGCAGGCCATAATGCAAATAGCTATATATGAAACATTTGTACCAGGCATATATCATTTTTCGAACGAAGGCGTTTGCAGCTGGTACGATTTCACAAAAAAAATTCACAAGCTTAGCAACATACAATGCGAAGTTTTGCCTATCGAAACCAAAGATTACCCCACAAAAACCCCTCGTCCGCACTACAGCGTACTCAACAAAGCAAAAATTAAAAGCACCTACCACATTGCCATCCCACACTGGGAAGACAGTTTGGAGCGCTGCTTGAAAGTGCTGAATGGGTAGAGAGAGGATAGGAAAAAAAGGGAAAGTGTATTTTTACGCTTTCCCTTTTTCATTTTAATTCTACTTTGATATATTTAAACTCATGAATTGAGGAAAATTACAAATCTCAATTATTAGTTAATTTATATTGCTTTAAACCTGTCTGTATGGCAGACAAAAATAATTAAAAATATTATATAACTTAATTTTGAGTACACACTTATATTCATATTCTATGTATTCTATCAAAAAAATCTGTCAAAGTAGAATTAACATATATATATCATTTAGATCATTATAAATACTAGTTAACCTCCTTCACCAACACAATTTTCTCGTTTCCTTTTTTGATTATATCTTCGAAATATTGTTTTATGGTAGCATATTCATCTGAATTATAAATGGCTTTTTTGAAAAAGTAGTCGAAATTTACTTGTAAATCGTCGCTGATTTTTTTAATGCTATACATAATTTCAATCTGCTCGTTGCTGATATTTAAATCCTCGGGGAGATGCTCGATAATGTATGCTTTTGGTAACGAAAGTGTGGTGCGAAAAGAGCGTCGTTCGGGGTAAACCATGTCAATCGGATATTTTCGTTCGTTTTGTTTGAGTGGATTATCTTTGATAATTTCGTTCAAAAATGGCGAAACATATATTTTATTATTATGTAGCTCGGGCTTTAACTCTACACGATAGCGCATGCGGTAAGGCTTTGTTTTGTCGGAATAATTATCAATTTTTATCGATGCTTCATCGAGGTCGTAAAGGCTGTTTGCTAACTTTTGCTTTATATTGTCGGTTTTATCGCCATAGTTATTCCTAAAATTTAAAGCATCGTATTCGGTTGCGTTTTTCAATATATCAACACCAATATTTTTGTCGGTAACACTCATTTGCATAAATGTAGTTGTCGAAGTCACAAACTTAGCGTCCATTTCAATCCATTCAACTTTGCCTGCTTTCACTATCAAACCCCTATCGTTGATACATTTTTTTGGCACTCTATTATTCAACGACATAACTTCGGTAGCATCGGTAAGCTGCAATTTTCCACCTACATTGGCAAGTATTACAACATAATTAAAAAAATGCACAAAAGGATAGTCATAATGAATTTTCCCGTTGTTGCGAGTGCTGATAATTACAGGAGCTGCCTCAACACCAGCAGCATTGAGTAAACTTAAACATAGTAAGTTAAGGTCGGCGCTATTGCCAGTTTTGTCGCTAAGCAATTTGTTGGGCGATTTCGATGCATATTTCGAGTGAAAACCATCCCAATTGTAGTTAGCTTTCATATAGTCGACAACCAAGTTGAAACGTTCGGTGAGCGGACTTTGCATAATCTTCTGCATTTCAGGAATTTTCTTACTTACATTGGTGGCTCTTGTTATCCATTTGCCAAAATCTTCATGTTTCAACAATTCTTTAATCAATTCGTCCCAGGTGCTCATAATTTCGGTTTTCGAACCATCCATGCGGTGAACTTTTGACAGCTGAAAATCGAGTTTTATGATATAATCGTTGATTGACGATATAAATTCTTCGTCGCCAAAAGCAGGCACATCTTTCATTACAAACTTGTAAACCATATCGTTTACACCCGTAACGCCATAGCCTGCCCTTGCACCAAAATTTCGGGCAAGGCCTTTATCTACATAACTTTCGAACTCATCAAACTTCGAGGCGCCTTGTAAAATATATACATATTCGTAAAATGGTATCATACGTGTAATGTATTCGCTGTAAACAACAGGTATACGCCACTGAAATTCCCAATCGCGAAAATTAAACATGCTTTGCGAGTTTATTTTGTAGCGATATTCGATTACTGAGCCTGCTTTAACATTGGGTATGGCAATTTTTTTCATCGTCCAATATTTATTAACTTTCTCTTCGAATATTTTGCTTACATCAAGTGGCGTTTTTATCAATCTTCCGTTTTCGAAATTGTACGACACCGCTTCTATATCTGACACTTTTTCGTAAGTATTGTCGGCGCCATAAAATGGTATTTCAACATTTGCCCATTTCACACCGGCATCCGAAAGAACTTTTATGCGCGTTTCTCTTTCGAAAACAACTTCAAACCCATTATTTGCTTCAACAAAGTATGATTTGCCAATATCGAACAAAACAACAGCAGCGGCTTCTTTATCGAGCGCATATTCCTTTAGTTCAATGTCGCTTTGACCCACTTTTCCATATTCGCGACTCAATGTTTGCGCATTGAGCGGGATAAATAACAGTGCAAAAAACAATAATACAAACGTTTTATTCATAAACATAATTTTATAATCTGCTAAGCGACACATGTGTTTTGTTTTCATTTTCAATAATTTGTGTGTAAAAATTATAGAATGCTTCGTATTCATCAAGCGCATAGTTTCCGGCTTTTATGAGGAGTTTTTTAGTAACAATAATTTTATCGTCGCTCATATTAAATGCCATTTCGTATTCGCCATAAGTGCTTTTTGCATTGATATTCACCAACGAATGGGCTAGCTTATAACCATTGGGTATTTGATAAACGACTGAATCAATTTTAAAAATGGGGAAATTGATTTGTACAGGCAGTTTTCGCATTTGTGGTTTTTCGAGTTTATCAATATCGAAAGCAAAATTTTGCAGCAAAACATCATTGCCATAGTTTTTGTAAATGCCCGTAGCCGATGCTGTATATGTCAATGCGATATGTGTAGTGTCACGGTGCATTTCGTTTAAATTATAATCGATAAGCTGCAAACCATCGGCTACAAAGTGCTGACTTATAATTCTTTTTTTATCGACATTGTTATAATTTTTCGAAATATGTAAAAGATTTTCGTATGTATCACCTTTGTAGGTATTATTAAAACTCACAATCGTTTTATTGTCAGCCATTTGGGTTTCAATCACTCGCGTTTCGAGCACATCGTTGGGCATTAATGCAGGTGTTCGCATAAACCTACTTTTGTCGACATCTACCACAAATGCATCTCTGTTCTGATTAAATGTACCCAAATAGTTAAAGGCAAATTTACTTGTGCAATCGAGCCAAATATCTTCGCTCCGAAGCGGAATATAAAGTATTACATGATTGCTTTGTTGCGAAGGAAAGTTTTTATCGATGCTGTAAATATTGCTACCAGCATTCAGTTTGCTATAATACGAAGGTATTTTTACATAACTCAGCACTGCCTTGAAATAATTCGTCAACGCCTTGCAATCGCCATACTTATTTTGCACCACATAGCTTGCCGGATAGGGTTTGAGTCCGCCAGTTTCGATGGTTGTATTTACATAACGCGTATTGTCTTGCAAATAATGGTAAAGAATTCTGATTTTCTCTTTGTCGCTTTCAATGCCATTAATCAATTTATCAATTTTCAGTTTCTCATCATCCGTCAAATCATCCAAACCTCGCAACAAATTGCATTGCCAATTTCCAAAACTAGTCCAATCTTTCAACGAACCATACTGTGCATACTCAAAATTTAATGGCACAATGCTCAATGTAGGATAAAAATTGCGCATGGGTGCAGAAAATTTTTCGGCTCGATAATTATTTTCAAATTTCGTATTCCATTCGTAAACAATGTTTTTAGCAGTTGTTTCATATTTGGGTACGTCCATCAAATGGTTTTTGTATGCAATGCCATAATTCAACGGAATTGTAAGTTTAAGTTTGGCATTGCGCGTAGGCACTTTTTCGGCAATAATGGGCATCCAATATTCAATTTGCAGGAATTGATTTTCGTGCAAAACATATGAATAATGCAAAACATAAGGATATTCGTTGTGTTTGAGTGTAAATTCCTGTACAAAATCATCTTCGTACAAAGAGAAATTGGCTATTGAACTTTTGGTTACTATGTCCGATGTTTTTAAGCTTTTAACTTTTTTGCCATTTTTGTCGATAATATGCGCTTGTAGCTTGCTAAGTTTAATGAGTTTCGAAAATGGGATATTGATTTTTGTGTACTTTTCGCCCGCACGATTATTAATCTGCAAACTATAACTATATGTTTTAGTAAGCGCAGCTTTGCTGATAACGATATTGACCTCGTGCTGAATAAGTTCGGCATCGTAAGGTTGAGATAAAAGCGTAAAACACGAGAAAAACAGCATTAAACTCATCTGTATGGTTCTCATTTTGATAGCTAAATTAAATTTCATGCGTGAAACATTCTTATTGTAAAAGTTATTTTAGTAGAGAAAGCATTAAAAAACACTGTGATTATCCCCTAATCTCTGTCGAGTTTAGGTTATTAAAATATTAAATTTCAACGCATTAAAACTCACAACATACAGCTTCTAAATCAACACTTAAAATATCAGAGCCATAAGTATAGCTTAGCGTTTTATAATCGGTCACAAATTTATAAATATTAATTAATGTAACAAAATTCTAGGACATTTATTTCTAATTAAGATTCAAAAATGTGTCAAAATACCACTGAAAAAGCAACTCACAAAAAACGTATATACGCTTCAATAAAAACGTAAGGACGTTTTACGAAAATCCTTAGGACGCGTCAACAAAAACGTCAGGACGTTTTATTTGACGGGTATATACATTTTTGAGCATAAACAAAAAACATAAAAAAACAGCACTACATTTGCTAAGCGATGCAGAGCGGACGAAAGGCACAATTTGTATACAACAATTTACACAGCAATATTACTATTTAAATTTGCTTTCATCAATATTTATACATCCGCTAGCGCTAATTTAGAAACAGCTTAACACTCAAAAGAAGCTCGCGGGTTTAACTTTCAATCTCAAAAAATCATTACTATCATTTTTTAAAAAATACTAATATGATTTTAAAATTTGTGGGTTTCGCAAAAATAAACTACATTTGCAATCAATGCAAACGTTTGCATAAGACAAATAAGGCATTCAATAAAACAATAAATATTTACAAATCATGCTTAAAAACATCATTCGTATTTCAAAAACAGCTGTGCTGGCAATGGCAATTCTATTTGCACAAAGCGCACAATCGCAACAAGTTAAAACAGGATTAGAAGTACTTCGGTCGCAAAATTTTAAATTGCTCGAAGGCAAACGTGTTGGTTTAATCACCAACCCTACAGGCGTCGACAACAATTTAAAGTCGACAATCGATATTTTACACGAAGCGCCCAATGTGAAATTGGTGGCATTGTTTGGTCCCGAACATGGCGTGCGTGGCGATGTGCATGCTGGCGATAAAGTGGATAATATGACAGATGCAAAAACGGGACTACCTGTTTTCTCGCTTTACGGTAACACACGCAAACCAACCAAAGACATGCTCAAAGGCATCGATGTTTTGGTGTATGATATTCAGGACAATGGCTGTCGCTCATTTACCTATATAAGCACCATGGGTTTAGCAATGGAAGCGGCTGGCGAAAACAATATCGAGTTTATTGTTCTCGACAGACCCAACCCTTTGGGTGGCGAAAAAATCGAAGGCAATGTTACCGAGGATAAATTCATTTCGTTCGTAAGTCAATTTAAAATACCTTATGTGTATGCCCAAACTTGTGGCGAGTTGGCACTTATGCTCAACGGCGAAAACATGCTTAAAAAGCGCTGCAAACTACAAGTTGTAAAAATGAAAGGCTGGAAACGCAACATGAACTGGGAAGATACTGGTCTTGAATGGGTTGTGGCATCGCCACACATCCCACACAAACACAGCTCGTATTTTTATCCTGCAACTGGTATTTTGGGTGAATTGGGCTATGTGTCGATTGGCGTTGGCTACACATTGCCTTTCGAAATTGTGGGTGCTCCATGGATGGATGCCGAAAAACTTACTGCTAATCTTAATGCATTGCAACTGCCAGGCATTATTTTCCGCACCATACATTTCAAACCTTTTTATGCTACGTTTAAAGATGCATATAGCAAAGGTGTTCAAATTCATATTGTCGACTACAACAAAGCGCGTCTTTCGGAATTGCAATTCATTATCATGCAAGAACTTTACAAAATTCACCCCGACAAAGCCGTGTTTGCGAATGCCGATAAAAAACGCTTCGACATGTTCGATAAAGTGAGTGGTAGCGACCAAATTCGTTTGCGATTTAGCAAAAATTACCTTTGGGACGATATTAAAGACTATTGGTACAAAGATGTGGAAAGCTATCGTACCTTGTCGAAAAAATATTATTTATATCATTAAATTTGAAGATTTGATAATTTGTCCCGATTGCTATCGGGATTGAAGATTGAGTCCTCTCCGTTGAGTAGCAAAATAGGCTTAGTATTTTTTAAACGACTTATTTAACTCTATTTACATCAATATATAAACTTATAATGTACAAAATATTTAAAGATTTATGTATGAAACAACAAGCTTTTCGGAGAGGACTCAAAATTTGAAGATTTGTAC
>CAZEVV010000062.1:0-6151 GCA_964515675.1 uncultured Paludibacter sp.
AATTTACAACTCTGATACTACTTTATTTATTCCTTTTGCATCTTCAATGGCTTCGGGTACATACTCAATACCAATTACTTGGCGAGCCTTCGATGCAACAAAATTTGCAATCGTTCCTGTGCCAGTGTACAAGTCGTACACCAACTCGTTGCCTGTAAGGGCGGCAAAATTGCGCGTTATTTTGTACAGTTCGTACGCTTGGTCCGAATTTGTTTGATAAAACGATTTTGGTCCAATTTTAAAACGCAAACCTTCCATCGACTCGTAAATGCATTCTGCTCCTTTAAAGCATTCAATTTTTTGGTCAGTAATGGTGTCGTTTGCTTTCGAGTTCACAACATACAGCAATGATGTTATTTGTGGAAACGTGTCGGCAATATGCTGCAAAAGAGCATTTTGAACTTCTTCGTCTTTGTAATATACTATCACTATCACCATCAATTCGCCTGTTGAAGTAGTACGAATCATTAATGTGCGCAAATAGCCCTCTTGAGCACGCAGGTCGAAAAAGCTAATGCCATGTTCGAGTGCATAACGGCGAATTTCGTTGCGAATTTCGTTGGAGTCGTCGGTCTGTAGCCAACACTTATTTATGTCGAGTACTTTATCAAATTGTCCTGGTATATGAAAACCCACTGCATTCATTGTTTCGAATACTTTGCCTTCGGCAATTTCTTCGTTGGTACGCCAGCGTTTGTTCGAAAAAGTATATTCGAGCTTGTTGCGGTAGAATTCGGTTTTGGCCGAGCCCAGTATCGGGAGCATTTCGGGCAGTTCAACTTTTGCTATGCGAGTAAGGTTGTCGAGCACTTGTTTTTGTTTGTAACGTATTTGCTCGTCGTAAGGCAACATTTGCCATTTGCAGCCACCACAAATGCCAAAGTGCTCGCACACAGGTGTACAGCGTTTCTCAGCATAGGCGTTAAACTTAATAGCGCGTGCTTCCATAAAGCTGCTTTTTTTGCGATAAACTTGCAAATCGACTACATCGCCTGGCACAACGTGAGGTACAAATACCACTACATCGTTGACACGCGCAATGGCTTTGCCTTCGGCTGCTATGTCGGTTATTCTTATGTTTTCGAGAACGGGAAGCGGTTTTTTATTACGTGCCATTGATAAAAAATTGAATTGTTTTGAAATTGAAATAAATAGTCATCGAAACTTAATACCGTGTTTTAAAAAGAATGCGTCAGAGCAAATACATACAAAATAGCAAAATTACTGATTTTACTTGCGTAAATGCGTAAATTTCGCTGTGATTGAAGTGCTGAGATTGGCGTTTTTTTGCAAACACGATATTAAAAAACACTGCTTTGTTGTGCCTTGCTTTTTGGGATGGCAAAAATACAATTATTCTACGAGATAATAAAAAAAATAACTGCAAACCGCTCAAAACATTTGATAGCGTTGAACATAAGTGTTCGAATTTAAGCCAAAATTATCATTGCTGTGTGCATTTGTTCTAAAAATTGGACTAAGCGTTTTGTCATTTTTTACAACTTCTCGGCACTTAATGCAATTGTATTCTAACTTTTGTAACTAAAAACATTAGGCTGTTATCATATTGCCCACTTTAAGAACTTAGGGGGATGAGTAGTTCACATTTTTTTATACTATAGTATTATCAAGCTATCAAAGTAGAATTAAAAAAACTTTATTGTAATATATTTATTGTAAATACGCTTCAGATTTTTAAAAACTGTATTATCTTTGTTTTTCGTTTTGAAAATAAGTGTGTTTTTGCAATATAACATATTCAGAAAATAGAGTTGATTGCCCTTGTAGTAAACTCGGGTTTTATTAAAAGCTTAGCTTTCTGTGTCGATGTTGAAATGCCTATGCATAATCGTTGCTTGTTTAAAGCATTGATTTATAGGTGTGTAATCGAACTTTTTCAAAGCAATAATAATGATTACAAAATGCATAATTGGTTTATATTACTCATAATTCTTGTGCTTGGCTATTCGTGCAATAAACCCAAAGCCGATGCCCAACGTACTGTGCTTTTAGAAGTAGAGGGTAGGTTTTTGTATAAGGACCAAGTGGAGGCCATAATACCACCCAATATGACTGGCGATGACAGTGTAGCTATTGCACAAAAATACATGCGCAAATGGGCTACCGATGTTTTATTGTTCGAAAACGCAAAACGTAACATTACCAATAAAGCCGAAATCGATCAGCTGCTCGAAGAGTATCGCCGTTCGTTAATTATTCACCAATACCAACAGGGTTTAATAGCGCAACGCTTATCGGCTGAGCCTGCCGAAAGCGAAATGCAAAATTTTTACGAGGCATACAGCGACCAATTTACGCTTAAAGAAAATATTATTAAAGGAATTTTTCTTGTAATACCCAATAATGCACCTCAAAAAGCAAATGTGCGTAGTTGGGTACAGTCGGGCAATACAAAAGCGCTCGAAAATATCGAAAAATACAGTATGCAGCATGCTATTAGTTACGATTATTTTGGTAATAATTGGGTGCCTTTTAGCGATGTGTTGCGTAAAATGCCTCTACAGCTCGAAGACGCAACAGCATTTGTTGCGCGTAACAAATTTGTTGAGGCGAGCGATAGCACTGCAAGCTATCTGCTTAAAATTGAGAGTTATCGCACTGTGGGGCAAACCGAACCATACGATATGGCTCGTCCTAAAATTGTGAACATTATGATGAATAAAAAGAAAGCCGATTTTATAGCAACATTTGAGAATGAGTTGTACGATGATGCTATTAAAAAAGGAAATATCGTTTTTTTTGAGAATTGATTTGTTCGAGCTTTGTTGCTTGAGTTATTGCAAATGAATGAAAATACACGACAATATATAAATTGAATATTTTATAAACAACAGCCGCATGAAAAAGCAGTTTTTCTTATTTTTGTATATATTTATGTTAGGCGCTACAGGGCTACAAGCGCAATCGTCGAAACCCAATATTATCGACGAGGTAATTTGGATTGTTGGCGATGAGGCTATTTTGCGTTCCGAAGTGGAGCAAGAACGGCTTCGTGCGCAATACGAAGGTACACCAATAAAAGGTAATCCATATTGTGTGATACCCGAGCAAATTGCCATCAATAAACTGTTTCTTCACCAAGCGCAAATTGATAGTATCACCGTGAGTGAGTCGCAAGTAACTATGCAAGTCGAAAATCGATTGGCTTATTTTATGAATCAGATTGGCTCGCGCGAAAAATTAGAAGAATATTTTGGTAAAAATATTGTAGCACTACGCGACGAAATGCGTGTCATGGTGCGCGATCAAATGATTGTACAACAAATGCAAGGCAAATTGGTTGGCGATATCAAATCGACACCAGCGCAGGTACGTCGTTTTTTCAATTCGCTACCTGCCGATAGCATTCCTATTGTGCCTGCACAAGTCGAATTGCAAATAATTAGTTTTACACCGCAAGTGCCTATCGAAGAAACCAACCGCGTAAAGGAAAGATTGCGCGACTATAGTGAACGTATTAATAGTGGCTCGTCGGATTTTTCGGTATTGGCTCGCCTTTATTCCGAAGATGTTGAGAGCGCTAATCGTGGTGGCGAGTTGGGCTTCATGGGACGTGGACAGTTGGTGCCCGAATTTGCTGCGGTTGCATTCAACCTCACCGACCCTAAGCGTGTTTCGCGCATTGTCGAAACCGAATTTGGCTTGCACATTATTCAACTTATCGAGCGTCGTGGCGATCGTGTAAATTGCCGACACATACTCATGAAACCTCGTATTTCGTCGGTCGATCGTAACAAGGCAATACAAAAGCTCGATTCGATTACGGGGCTTATACGTACCGATAAAATGACTTTCGAAGAAGCTGTCGTGTTTTTCTCGCAAGATAAAAACTCGGTGATGAATGCTGGTTTAATGTTGAACCGCAATACAAATACTTCAAAGTTTGAATATCAAGATTTGCCTGCCGAAGTGGCAAGGGTGGCTTACGATTTAAAAGTGGGCGAAATTTCGCGTCCGTTCTCGATGATCGACCCAAATACCAACAAAGAAGTGGTGGCCGTGGTAAAAGTGAAATCGAAAATCGATACGCATAAAGCAAATTTAATTGATGATTATCAATTGTTGAAAGAATTTTACGAAGGCAAAAAGAAAGAAGATTTTATAAAAGAGTGGATTGCTAAAAAACAACGTGAAACATATATTAGCATCGATCCAGCATGGCAAAATTGCGAATTTCAATATCCGGGTTGGATTAAATAAGCGCTCATTTTCATGCTTTAAATTCAACGTAAAAAGCTAGATTTTATACCTTTGCACACAATTACAGCTCTGTAATTTTCAAAATGACGAAAATAAACAAACCATATATCACTATCGCTAAGTACACAATTATTTTTTGTGTGCTTAGCTTTTTTTATCCCAACTATGCGAAGGCTCAAAAGCCTGGCGACCTTAAAAAGGAAATCGATCAGAAGCAACAAAGCGCTGAGCGTACACATCGTCGTGCGCAACGTCAGGGTCGACCATTAACTCCGTTAAGTCCGTTAGCACCTATTCAAAACCCGCTTGCCAACCGCAATGCACGACTTGTTTATATCGATAATGCTGATGTTATTTGGATGGATCAAAACATTATGCCCGATGTACAAGTGCTCAGAGGCAATGTTCGTTTTAGGCACGATGGTGCAATATTGCATTGCGATAGTGCGTATTTCTACGAAAAAGCCAATTCGCTCGATGCCTTTAGTCGTGTGCGAATCATACAAGGCGATACTTTAACTGCCTTTGGCGATTATCTTTTTTATAATGGCGATACAAAAATTGCACGCCTTCGTCAAAATGCTCGTTTAGTGAACAAAAACACTACACTTACAACCGACAGTATGGTTTACGACCGTAATTTGAACGAAGCGTATTATAATACTGGTGGCAAAATTGTGGATGCCGAAAATACACTCACATCTATATTTGGACGTTATTTCCCCAATACCAACGAGGCAATTTTTACTCGAAATGTGAAGCTTACAAATCCTAATTACGATTTAAGCACCGACTCGTTGCTTTATAATACTAATTCGCATATTGCTCGTATTGTTAGCCCAACACATATATTGTACGACAACGAAACAGATATATATAGTAACTCGGGTTGGTACAATACACGCACCGAGCAAATGATGTTGCTCAATAGATCGACTGTGCACAACAAGGATGGTAAAACTATGGTTGGCGACACTATTTACTACGACAAAGCTAAAAATTATGGCGAGGGTTTTAGTAGGGTTGTGCTTACTGATAGTGTGCAAAAATCTACTTTGCATGGAAACTATGTATTTTACAATCGCGACACCGAATATGGCTTAGCAACCGATTCGGCCTTGCTCATCGATTGGTCGACAAAAGATACAATGTATGTACATGCCGATTCGCTTTTTACTTATAAAGATTCAACCTTTAATGTGGCCAAAGCATATTATAATGTGCGAATTTTCAGGGTTGATATACAGGGAATTGCCGATTCGCTTTTTTATTCCTCGCGCGATTCGGTTATGCATTTGCATGGCGAACCTGTGCTTTGGAACGAAAATAATCAAATTTCAGGCGACTCAATACGTGCACATATCAAAAACGAAGCGGTAGAGCGTGTGCATGTTTTGTCTAGCGCAATAGTATCGCAAAAGGTCGATTCGTTATATTTCAACCAATTATCGGGCAAAGAAATTATTGCATATATCGATAGTTCCGAACTGCGACGTGTTTTTGTGAATGGTAATGCCGAAACCATATACTATCCTGTCGACGATGCCGACTCAACCATTGTGGGGATTAATAAAACAGTGAGTAGCTACGTAAATATGTATTTGAAAGATAAAAAGGTGGATCGTATTGTTATGACTTCAACTACTTCGGGCACTATGTATCCGCTCTCGGAATTGAGTGGTGGCGAGTTGTATCTCAAAAATTATTTTTGGTTAGTGGAGCAACGTCCCTCAAGTCCACAGGATGTGTTTACACGTTTCGAAAAAGTGCCGCGAATAAAGCCTGGTACTTCTTCGTTTAGCGACGATGCGGCTGGGCTCGAAAGTGGTGGTGCCGAAAGTAATGATAGCAATAGAGGAGCACGAAGTAATAATGCAAGTAACAGTAATGTAAATAATAATAATGCTGCAATGCCACAAAACAATGTAGC
>CAZEVV010000062.1:6251-14036 GCA_964515675.1 uncultured Paludibacter sp.
ACATCAACATCCCAAAAAACCAATACAAAAACAGTTTATTAAGTTGCTGCGTAGTTGCTAAAAATTCTAATTTAGTTCGAGTTGTTTGTTGCTTGTAAATGCATTTCGAAAAATTCACATTGTTATTTCGAGTGCGTTGTACTTGTTTATTTTCTTTGAATAATTTTTGCGCCTGGGGCTACATCACTATCTACCCAAATATTTCCGCCAATCACAGCGCCATCGCCAACTTTTATTGTACCCAAAATTGTCGAGTTCGAGTAAATAATAACATCGTTTCCAATGCGTGGGTGACGTGCAATACCTTTTATCGGATTACGATTGGCATCGAGTGGGAAACTTTTTGCGCCCAAAGTAACACCTTGATACATTTTTACATTATTACCAATGATGGCTGTTTCGCCAATTACTACGCCTGTGCCGTGGTCGATGGTAAAATAATCGCCTATTGTTGCACCCGGGTGTATGTCGATGCCAGTTTCCGAATGCGCCATTTCGCTTATAATGCGTGGTATTAGTGGTACATCGAGTTGTAGCAAAGCATTAGCCATACGATAATTGCCAATAGCACGAATGCTTGGGTAGCAAAATATAATTTCGCCAAAACTTTTTGCCGCCGGATCGCCGTTGTATGCTGCTATAACGTCGGTTTGTAGTTTTTTGCGTATGGTGGGCAACTCTTTTATAAATGCTGTTGCTTTATCGTTGGCAACATCGCTCAACGATGAGCATACTGCTTGTCCTTCGTGCGATTCGAAGCACATGCCTGCTTTTATTTGCGAGCTTAGTAGCTTGTGTAGCTTGCCAACATTTACGCCAATATGATACAGCATGGTGTGCTGATTGACTCCTGCATCGCCAAAATATCCTGGAAATAGTATGGCGCGTGTAATATCTACTATTTCCGACAAGGCTTTGATGGATGGCATGGGATGCTCGTTGCTATGGTCGTGGCAAATTTCTTTAAACGACTCTATGTCGGATAGTTGTTGTACTGTTTCCAATAAATTCTGATTCATTTCAATTTTTTTTTTGTTTCTAAAAACATATTGATAGCATCAATGGCGCATTTTGTTCTGCTTTGCCCTTTGCCGCTAACAATTGCGTATGCAATATTTTTATTAATAATTTCTTTTTTATACCATTCAAAAAAATAGTCTCTGTCGTGTCCATGTTCACGTACTGCATCGGGTATCCATTCCAAGTCGGGGCTACACAACAAATAAAAATCGAAGTACGGTTTTGCAAATGCTGCTTCGAAAAAATCGGGTAACTTTTTGTAGCAATACTCAAACCATACTTTCGTAATTATGAGTTCAGTATCGAAAAATACAAATTTTACATCGCTTTGCTTTTCAATTGCAATTTGCTCATCAATTTGATGTTTTGCAATGGCACAAACGTCGTCGTAAGTGTAAGCGTGCCCTAGCTCTTCAACATATTTTCGTGCGTATTCCTTTACAATATGGCCACTGTAATGTTCGCTCAAGCTTTCACACAAAACGCTTTTACCTGTCGACTCGGGACCTATGATTGCAATTTTTATCATGGATAGTTTTGTATTCATATTTTGTGTTCAACAATTCTAAATCATTATTGTTGCAACACAGCTGTACTTTTATTTTTCATTTTCCCAACAAAAAACTATCTTTGTCGAATAAAATTTCAATTATAATGTGCAAAATTAATACTTTTATTCTGCTTTTAGCTACATTTTGTAGTTTTAGTGTCGATATTTTTTCGCAAAATGCCGATATCGAGCTGTTGCGTCGGTTAAATAGTGATACAAATAAATCATCGGGCTATTTTTATTTAATTTCCGAAACAACCTATCCTGTTAGCGTTGCAGTGCCTTTGGCTACGGGCATTGTTGGTTTGATAAAAAAGGATAACGACATGATAAAAAATGCTGTTTATGTTACTGCTGCAATGGGGCTTAATACAGCCATTACATTGGGTGCAAAAGAAATTATTCAGCGTCCACGACCTTACGAAACATATCCCGATTTGAATAATTATAGAAATTTAGGTTCGTATGCATTCCCCTCGGGGCACACTTCCATAGCTTTTACAACTGCTACGGCCATTAGTTTGGCTTATCCCGAGTGGTATATTATTGTGCCTTCGTTTGCATGGGCTGCAAGTGTTGGATATTCGCGCATGTATTTGGGTGTGCATTATCCGAGCGATGTGCTTGCAGGTGCTTTGCTTGGCACTGGTTGCGCTTATCTATCTTATAAAATTAATCAGTGGTATTGGAATAAAAATAAAGAAAAGAAAATTATTCATTTTCAAGCACTTTAAGCCTAGTTGTATGGAGCTTTTTGATGTTCATACTCATAATTTAAATGCTGAAAGTGGGATATTTAATTTGCAATCACCCGATTTTAGCTTTCTCAGTGCTGCCGAACTAAAAACCGATTTTTCGGTCGGGCTGCATCCTTGTAGCATTTCAAAAATTGCTTTCGAAGCGTATAAAATAATGTTCGAGCAATACATACATTTGCCCAACGCATTGGCTATTGGCGAGTGTGGTTTCGATAAATATGCATTAACTGATTTCGAAACGCAAAAAGATGTTTTTTTGTGGCATTATCAAATGTCCGAATCACACTGTAAGCCATTAATAATACACTGTGTGGGTCATTTCAACGAATTGATTCAACTAAAACAATATTGTAAACCGTCACAAAAATGGATTATTCATGGTTTTCGTGCAAAATTGCCAATGGCACAACAATTGCTTAGGCATGGTTTTTATCTTTCGTTTGGGGCAAAATTTAATCCCGCAAGTGTGGCTGCTTGCCCTTACGAGCGTATGTTTTGCGAAACAGATGACAGCTCCGAGCTTGATATCGAGGCTGTTTATTGTGCTGTGGCCAATGCGAAAGGTGTTGCAGTTGACGAATTGTTGAGTTTCGTGAATAAAAAATCGTTTTGCTGAATAAATATTCGGATTTTATCTTTTGAAATGGACAATTGGCGATATTTTGCATAATTCTAAACTTCTTGAAGTTGAATAATGTTAATAAATCGATGTGGAAGCTTTTTAAAACATAAGATAGACTGTTTTGCAAAGCTTTTTTTATTAATTTTGTGTTGTATAAAAAAATGAAACTTTACATCCTAAATATTTTTCGAACTTTGGCAAATGCATGCACAGTACGATAGAATGTTTACTGAAAATACATAATAATTTATGAGGAAAATTTTTGTTGCTATCCTTTGCTTTTCAACAACATTAAGCTTAGTGGCTCAGTCGTTTAATAGTATTCACCAGCGTAAATTGGGCAATGCTTATACTATTATCTCAAATCTTTATGTCGACTCCATCAACGAGAAAAAGTTGGTCGAAACGGCCATTGTGTCAATGCTGAAGGAGCTCGATCCGCACTCGTCCTACATTCCGAAAGAGGAGGTAGAGCGCGTTAACGAGCCACTCGAAGGGAGTTTCGAGGGTGTTGGCATACAATTTCAAATGCTCGAAGATACATTGCTCGTGGTGCAAACCATTTCGGGCAGTCCGGCGGCTAAAGTTGGCATACAAGCTGGCGATCGTATGATTTATATTGGCGACGAATTGATTGCTGGTGTGAAAATGATGAATTCGGACATAATGAAGCGTTTGCGCGGCCCAAAAGGTAGCGAGGTGACGGTGAAAATGAGTCGTAGGGGCCAAAAAGAGCTTTTAGTTTTTAAAATTACACGCGATAAAATTCCTGTTTTCAGTATCGATGCTGCTTATATGATTGATAAAGAGATTGGTTATATTCGTATCAATAATTTTGGTGCAACTACTTACGAAGAGTTTCTTAAGGCAATGGCCAAACTGCAAAAAGCGGGCATGAAAAGCTTAGTGCTTAGTTTGCAAGGCAATGGTGGTGGATATCTGAATGCGGCATGGCAAATTGCTGATGAGTTTTTGGGGCGCGACCAATTGGTGGTGTACACCGAAGGACTTAATCAGCCACGCAGTGTGATGACTGCCACTGCGGCTGGTCGTTTCGAAACTGGTAGACTCATTGTTTTGGTCGACGAATATTCGGCTTCGGCAAGCGAAATTGTTTCGGGTGCCGTGCAGGATTGGGATCGTGGCTTGGTGGTTGGTCGTCGAACTTTTGGTAAGGGTTTGGTGCAGCGTCAAATACCATTGGTCGATGGCTCGATGATGCGCCTAACTACTGCTCGTTATTATACCCCTACGGGTCGCAGCATTCAAAAACCATACAAAGATGGCCTCGAAAATTACGAGAAGGATTTGATAAATAGATATAATCACGGCGAATTATTGCATGCCGATAGTATTCATTTTCCCGATTCGTTGAAATATCAAACGCTTCGCCTCAAACGCACTGTGTATGGTGGCGGCGGCATTATGCCCGATATTTTTGTACCCATCGACACTACTCGTTTTACCGATTATCATCGTCGTGTAGTTGCACGTGGCGTAATGAATCGCTTTGCTTTGCAATACATCGACAATAATCGTAGTGCTTTGCAAAAACGCTTTAATAGTTTCGATAAATTTCGGAAAGAGTTTACTGTTACCGATAAAATGTATGCCGATTTAGCCGAAGCTGCTAAAAAAGAAGGCATCGAAATGAAAGACGATGAGTTTGAAAAGTCGAAGGCATTGATGGGCTTGCAAATCAAAGCTTTGGTGGCGCGCGATTTGTGGGAAACCAATGAGTATTATCAAATAATGGACGAAGAAAATGAATCGCTTCAAAAAGCAATTCAAATTTTACGTACTCCGGGGCAATATCAAAATTTGCTGAAATAAGCAATGGAATTCTCCCATTCGTTATCCCATATTAGACTAAAATGTTGGGAGTTGAAGGGGGTTTAAAAAAAAGACCATTCACTAAGTAAATTGGGGATGGTCTTTGCTTTTTTTTGAAATCTTTCGTAATGCAGTAATCTTTATTTTAAATTAATATTCCATTTTCAATGATTGAATTTTTGCAGAATAATTGGATTGAAGTAACAGGCACGATGCTGAGTCTTTTCTATTTGTATTTTTCGATAAAAGAAAAGTTGAGTTTATGGGTGTTTGGCTTTTTAAGTGCGTTGTGTTATATAGTTGTATTTTACAATGACAAATTTTACGCCGATATGAGCCTTCAGTTCTATTATTTGGCTGTAAGTGTTTTTGGCTTTGTGAGTTGGAAATTTGGACATCAACACAATACGAAGCAAACATTGCTTATTCGTACAAGTACATTCAAACATCTTATGTATTTGTTTTTGAGTGCTTTCGCAATTTTTTTACTTTACTATTTTGTGTTGGTCAACTTTACCGATTCGCCTATACCCATTGCCGATTCGGTAACTACTGCATTAAGTATTGTTGCCACATGGATGTTGGCCCGTAAGCGTATCGAGCATTGGTTGCTATGGATTTTTATTGATGCTTTTTCGGCTGTTCTTTATGTCCAAAAGGGATTATACACCACAGCAGTATTGTTTTTTATTTATACCATTATGGCCATTGTGGGTTATTTTTCGTGGCGGAAGTTGATGTTGAAATAAAAAAAAATGGCAAAGCGCTTATTACGCTTTGCCATTTTTTTTGATGCTTATAAAAAATAAAAAATCCAATTAAACGATGTTGATTAATTGGATTCGGATATAAATTCAATTACTCAATATCAGTCAATAGCTTCGGTAATTTTTTGTGCTATCGCTTTCATTTCGTCGCTGCTTAATTGTAGGCGTTTGTTGCTAAAGTTCATATCCGATTCTTTTACAAATGGAATTAAATGTACATGCGCATGTGGCACTTCAAGGCCAATCACTGCCATGCCAACGCGCGTGCATTCCATGGTTGCGTCGAGCGCTTTAGCTACTTTTTTTGAAAATTGCATTATGTTGTTCATATACACATCTTCAAGTTCGAAAATATAATCGACCTCTGTTTTGGGCACAACAAGTGTATGCCCTTTTGTTAAAGGCATAATGTCAAGAAAAGCAATGAAGTTGTCGTCTTCTGCAATTTTGTAGCATGGAATTTCGCCAGCGATTATTCTACTAAATATTGTCATTTTCTTGTGTTTTTGTCGATGTTTTAAAACCCAATTTCAAGAACCTCGAATTCCATGTTGCCCGATGGTACAGCGACATTTGCTTTTTCGCCCACTTTTTTACCTAGTAAGCCTTTCGCAATAGGCGTTGTAACCGAAAGTTTGCCCTCTTTTAAGTTGGCTTCGCTTTCCGAAACAATCATGTACGACATTGTTTGGTTCGTTTTTAAATTTTTCAACTTCACACGTGTAAGAATTTGCACTTCGTTCGTGTTAATTTTCGATTCGTCGATCATGCGTGCCGTAGCGATGGTTGCTTTTAACTGCGATATTTTTAATTCGAGTAAGCCTTGCGCTTCTTTTGCTGCATCGTACTCAGCATTTTCCGAAAGGTCGCCTTTATCGCGCGCTTCGGCAATCTGACGTGAAATAGAAGGGCGTTCAACACCTTCAAGATGATTCAATTCGTCGAGTAATTTTTTGTAACCGTCAGCGGTCATGTAAGTTACTGCCATAGTTCTTATGATTTTTTTTAATTAATAACTAATTCGTTTTTATAATAAAAGCACAAATAAAAAAGAATTCCGACAAAATGCCGGAACTCTCGATGTTTTAATATGTGTAGTGCAAATATACAATCTAATTTCGATATTAACAAGTAAATTTGCAATTTTAACAGCTTGTTGTTTTTTTTACTTGTATTTTCGATTGAATATTTCGGCGTACACAAAGGCTCGTTTTGCCTCATCGATTGTTTCGAAACTAAAGTCGATATTATTGCTTGTTTCTACTTCAGTTGTTTTCAATCCAGTATTGTTCGTTTTCTTTTTTTCAATGTTTTTTTGGACTTTCATTTCAGCTTTCGTATTGCTAGCTTTTTTCTTGTCCATCTCCATTTTTTCCATGTATTGTTTTACCGATTCGTATTGAGGAGCATGAGCTTTTTCAGCAGTTTTTTCGTAAGTATTGGGCGCTGCTGCTGGTGTTGCCTCTTTTTCGGGTACAGTGCTAGGATAACTTTCGTACTCGGCTTCGTCGAGTTTTCGCAAAACATCCTCTAAGTCGTATTCCGTTGACTGTTCTGGGTTAATTTCTTTGGGCTTTTTTTTGTTTTTCAGTAAACTACTGATGCCCGCTATAGCCAGAATTATCAGGTATATATAATCGCCTATATCGCCCATAATGAATTTTGTATTTTGTTTTATATCAGTTGTTTTTTGTGTCGAACATTGTTTTTTTTTTGCTCAATGGTCGAAATACAAAGATAGCAATTTGATTTGTATTTGCAAAACTATTTTCTGTAATTTCTTTGTTTTACGTATTGCTGATTGTCATGTAGTTGCAAGAAGTGGTTTTTTTAAATGTGAAAAATTTGTTTTAAAATATAGTTATTGTATTTAGTTTGTTGTGGTTTATTATGGTATTATTACAAAAATCATTTAGCCCGCATAAGTTTATAAAATATACTTTGCGGGCTAAACTCTAATCAAACTTCAAAAAACAAAATTATTTCTTTAAAAGCACTTCTTCGATGGCTTGTTTGAAACTTGCTTTTGGCATTGCTCCCTGTGCCATTTGTGGATTTTCGTTCATCGGAATGAACAAAAGTGTAGGGATGCTTCGAATGCCAAATGCAGCCGCAAGCTCTTGTTCCTCCTCGGTGTTTACTTTGTAAATGTATATGTCGTCGCCATATTCGGCCGCCAACTCTTCGAGTATCGGTGCAATGGTTTTACACGGACCACACCATGAAGCGTAAAAA
>CAZEVV010000063.1:0-11099 GCA_964515675.1 uncultured Paludibacter sp.
GAAACAATACCGAATAACCTTCGGGGATGTTTAAAAGTTCTTTAAACAATGCTCTTGCTTCGTCCATTACAGCTTCGAAGCCTTTCGAGCGGTGACTAATTTCGAGGATAGATAAGCCCGAACCATTGAAATCAAGAATTTGAGCCGCCGTTTTTTCAATCACTTCGCGGGGCAAAATAGAGGGACCTGCACTAAAATTATGTTTCTTCATACAATTTATATGTTTGATATTTTAATATGTTTTTAAAGTTCTATTGAATGCATTGTGCTGTTTTTCAAATGAACGATTTTAGCTCGAAAAAATTAATTTTTATACTGTTTCTCGACCAAATAATTGATTCGTTGAAATACGCCGCAAAAGTACATAATTTTTTAGTTATTAAGGGTAATAAATGCAATATTTATTTTGAAAAAATGCTGTTTTCAATATTTATGCAAAATATTGCTGAACCCTATTCTTATAATTGCACGACTATTGTTTTTTTATTCATTTTCGGGTTTCATAAGTACACCAATATTTTTGCGTCCATCAACTTTTAGCATTAATGGTTTTGCAAAACGTACATGGCGTAAATATTCCGATTCGTACTCGGCAGGCAATGCATTCAAAAAATCGGTGTCGTAGGTGCCATCGTTCTGAAATGGATTGATGGTGAAATAGGATACACCAAACGAAGTGAGATTTTGAAAAAAGTGTGTGCCTTGACTTGGGTCGATACGATAGTTTGATAAGCCCGACTCGACGATTAAGCGCGCATTGCTTATGTGTGGCCATTTTACCGGAATGCCCAACCAAGGGTCGCTCGATCCCCATCGACCAGGCCCAATGAGTGCGTACATTCTATCTTCGGACACCAATTTTTTGTTCAGTTTCTCGATATCGTACATTATCAACTGATTTTTTGAGGCATTGAATGCTTCGGGTTTAACGTACACTATGTCGGCAATATCATTGCAAATGCCATGTCCGAGTGTGCTTTGACTCGAAATAATGGTGTTTTCGCTCGGAATAACGCCAATGTCCTCGTGTATGGTTTCTTTGGTGTCGACAATGGGGCGTATTTGCAGTAAATAAAAATCGTGATGTTGGTTTTTGCTATAATCCAAATTCACAGCAAACTCAATTTCGATGGGGCGTCCCATTTCGTCCTGCGCAATTTTTAGCACATCTTGCAACACTTTTGCAAGTGGAAAAATATCGTGCTTCAAGATATTGGCAAAGGTAATTACTTTACGACCTTCGTAAAGCCCATCGTCGATGGTTTGGTTTTGCAAATTAAAAGTTGACGCAATATAGCGCAAACTGCCATCTTTTTCGGCTTCTTTTACATGTACTTTTATGAGGTTGAAACCATCGTCGGTTTTTGGTACAAAATTTAAGTTGTTAATATCGAGTGCATTGAAATGAATTTGTGTTTCGCGCAATGCATAGTCCAATGTGCTTGTTTGTAAAATATTATGCGGATATGCTGGCGAAAAACGTAGCGACATACCACCATCAACAATGTATTTGCCGAGTCCGAGTGCAATGTTAGCAATGCCATCCTCAGGTTTTTCGGCACCAATAGGGTAGTAGTTGAGCGAGCGTGCCACGCCCGAAAATGATGGATAGTACTTGTCGCCATAGGCTGTACCGCATATCTCTTGCATAACGATCGACATTTTTTCTTCGTCGATAACGTTGCGCGTTGCTGTCATGTATGCCTTGCTACTTTTGTAAAAAACCGAAGCATAAACAGCTTTTATAGCTTCAGATAGCATGCTCAGCATGTGCGTTTTGCTTTTGGGGTCGTAGGGCAGCATGTAGGTGGAGTAAATGCCTGCAAATGGCTGGTAGTGTGAGTCTTCGAGCAAACTCGACGAACGAACTGCGATGGGAGTACTTATGGCGCCAATAAAAGCATACAAGTCGGCAATGAGCTCTTGCGGCAAACGCGCTTTAAGAAAATGTTCGAGTATTGCCTCATCGTCGGCGTCCGACAAAGCCATTGGATACAAGTTGTTTAACTCCATAAATTCGCTAAAAGTGTCGGCGCACACCACTACCGTTTTTGGAATCTGAATGTGTGTCGATCTGTATTTTTCCGACAATTCGTTGCGCTTTATCATAGCATCGATAAAGGCCAAACCGCGTCCTTTGCCGCCCAATGAGCCATCGCCAATACGTGCAAAATTCGAGTATTTATCAAATCTGTCGCGTTTAAATACTGCCACAATACCACGGTTCTTTACTTTACGGTAATTCACTATAGCATCGAAAATTGTTTGTTGAATTTTGAGCATATCAGTATCTTTGTCAACACTAATATTTTTCAGAAATTCGGCCAATGGAAACATGGCACGCGAATAAAGCCAACGCGAAATATGATTGCGCGACACATGAAAATACAAACTCTCGTCGCTCACTTTAAAAATATTGTCCTGCAAGCCACGCAAATTGCTTATTTTAGCTTCGGAGTCGCCATTGCGTGGGTTTCGAAACACAAACTCGCCAAAGCCAAAGCTCGATGTAATGCTTTCGCGCAATTCGAGCATCAGGGTTTTTGAGTGTTTGTACAAGAAAATAGAACCTGCAGCTTCAACAATTTCTTTATTGTCGATGTCCGACGACTCCACAATGATAGGCAAATGCTTATCGTAAGTGCGCAAAGTGTTACATAGTTGTATACCAGCACGTTTGTTCTGAACACCCAATTGTGTGTAACTAACATCGGTAATTACACCTAACATATTATCTTTGTATTTCTCGTAAATTTCCATAGCTTCTTCGTAGTTGCGAGCTAGTAAAATTTTGGGTCTGCCACGCATGCGCAACATTTGTTCGTGCTCGTTGAGGGCTTCGGTCATGAACGAGCGAGACTGTTTGAATACAAATTTATATAAGTGTGGAATGATGGACGAGTAGAAACGAATTGAGTCTTCGACAAAAAGAATGGTTTGTACGCCCACCGATTTCACATCCTCGGCAACATTCATTTTATCTTCGATGAGTTTGATAATTGCCAAAAGCAAATCGGCATTACCAAGCCAACTAAATACATAATCGATGGCGGTGAGGTCCTCGTTGGCCAGTCGGCGCGACACCGATTTTGAAAATGGTGTAAGAACAACGATGGGGATTTCGGGCAGTTTCTTTTTTACATCTTTAGCCCATTCAAAAGGGTTGATGCTATCGCCACTTGGCATCGAAATAATGAGTTCGAAAGGGCGCTCACGTATCATTTTGTCGGCTTCGTCTTTGCTCGATACCAAAGTAAAACGCGGTGGAAATCGCAAATTCAATGCAGTATATTCATTAAAAATTTGCTCATCAATGCGTCCATCTTCTTCGAGCACAAAGGCATCGTATTTACTTGCAAAAAGAAGTACATTGTATATACGATGGTTCATTAATTGTGCAAACGATGTGTCTTTAAAATATAATTGCTTTAAATCAATATTGTCTAAATTTTGTGTCATATTATTTTCTTGTTTTAATGAAACAGCATTAGTATTAAATTTATAGTGTTAATTGTATGAAAACTAGCTGTTTGTGTCTGTTGTTGTAGCTTTATTGTTATAAATTGAAATAAATATGAAAATATTTCTCAAAAATACGACAAAAAATTTGATTATAACAAATAAAAGTATTAAACTTGCACTGTAAACAAAATGAAATTTCAATAGCACTATATTGTTGATATGTAAAGCTTTTAATGCTGTATATGTGTTAATATTGAATTTTCTGCTTACATAATGATATTATTTTAAGAATAATCAAATTTTTAAATTGCAATAAAAGAAATTAATTTGAAATAAAAACTTTAAATAAAACGGATATGAATATCGAAAAAATCATGCAATCGCTCGAAGCGAAGCATCCTGGCGAACAAGAATATTTACAAGCAGTGCGCGAAGTACTTAGCACCATCGAAGAGGTTTACAATCAACATCCCGAATTTGAAAAGGCAAAAATAGCTGAGCGTTTGGTAGAACCCGATAGAATTTTCACGTTTAAAATTCCGTGGGTCGACGATAGGGGCGAAGTGAATGTAAATTTAGGCTACCGTGTGCAATACAACAATGCGATAGGCCCTTACAAAGGCGGTTTGCGTTTTCACTCGTCGGTAAATTTGTCTATTCTCAAGTTTTTGGGTTTCGAGCAAATATTTAAAAATGCGCTTACTACTTTGCCTATGGGTGGTGGTAAAGGCGGTTCGGACTTTAATCCACGTGGAAAATCGGATGGTGAGGTGATGCGTTTTTGCCAAGCTTTTATGGTTGAATTGTGGCGACACATTGGCCCCGAAACGGATGTTCCGGCAGGTGACATAGGCGTTGGAGCGCGCGAAGTGGGTTATATGTATGGTATGTACCGTAAGTTGGCACGCGAAAACACAGGTGTATTTACAGGTAAAAATATTGAGTTTGGTGGTTCACTTATTCGTCCCGAAGCAACAGGTTTTGGAGGTTTGTATTTCGTGAAACAAATGCTCGAAACTGCAGGCTCAAGCATTGTGGGTAAAACAGTGGCTTTGTCGGGCTTTGGTAATGTGGCTTGGGGTGCTGCACTTAAAGCTACCGAGTTGGGTGCCAAAGTAGTAACCATTTCGGGTCCCGATGGATATATATATGATGAAGCAGGTATTTCGGGCGAAAAAATAAATTATATGCTCGAACTACGTGCTACTTGTAATGATATTGTTGAACCTTACGCGGCAGAGTTTGGAGCTGTATTTGTGCCCAATAAACGTCCGTGGGAAGTGAAAGTTGACATAGCATTGCCATGTGCCACACAAAACGAATTGAATGGCGACGATGCTAAAGTGTTGATTGATAATGGTGTGCTTTGTGTTGCCGAAATTTCGAATATGGGTTGTACGCCCGAAGCCATCGATTTGTTTATTGAACATAAAGTGATGTATGGCCCAGGAAAAGCTGTTAATGCTGGCGGTGTAGCCACTTCGGGATTGGAAATGACACAAAATGCGATGCATATTTCGTGGACAGAAAATGAAGTAGACGAAAAATTGAAACAAATAATGACAGCCATTCACGAACAATGTGTGCGTTATGGCCGTCAGCCCGATGGCTATATCAACTACATGAAAGGTGCCAATATTGCAGGTTTCCTTAAAGTAGCCAAAGCCATGTTAGCACAAGGCGTATTGTAAGCACAAACTTCCGAGTTTTTTAAAACACAACACCCCACCAAGAGCAATGCTTGGTGGGGTGTTTGTGCAATGAGTCAGCTTTTTTTGAATGTAAGTGTGTGTGTTTTTAAAGTTAATTTTGATAATCATTTCAATTTCCTATCCTTTTTCAAAATACTGATTATCCTTGTGTCGTTCCTTTTGTCGTCGATATGCATCCCTTCTATTAAACCTGGATAGCCTAATTGTACATGTATTTTGTTGTTTCCATAAATCAATAAGGGGTCGATAACAATGCAATCGCACATGGCCGATGAAATACTAGGCCAAAAATAACCCATGTATCTTATTTCGTTGTTGGCTTTAAAAGCAAAGGGCAAACCATTTATTGGTGCTTGTAAGTTTTTAATCGACTCGATGGCTTTTTTTGTCAGTTCAAATTTAAATTCCTTTGAATTATAAGTTACAATGTCATTATATGCAATCAAAGGCTGTTGTTTTGTTACAACCGATTTTTCATCTATTTGCATCGAATTTTCGCGTTTCGTATATGTCTCAATCAATTAGAGTTCAACTTTCGCATCCGCATCCGTTAAGTTGTTTTCGCAAGCAGTTGATAATACGAAAACCAATGCCAATAGGTAGAAGTTTAATTTTTTCATGGAATGTGTATTTTATATAGATTAGAATTTTGCACTTTACGCAACAAATGTATGAACAATAATTTAAATATCAAAGAATTATATTTAAACATTTTATAAAAATATCCGTTTAACCCTCTTGTCTGGGTTCATCTGTGTTTTTTTTATCTGTGTGAATTTTTAAATCTCCGAAGGCTAGTGAGATGTCTCCTATACAAAAAGCAGCAACTCATTTGTTTTTTTTTGAGTTGCTGCTTCTGCTAAATATCAAAGTGTGTGCGATTTGCGATTAGTTTAAAAACAATTTCATATCGTCGTCAACCGTACCTATGCCTGCAATGCCGAAATTGTCGACAAGCACTTTGGCCACATTGGGCGAAAGGAAAGCGGGTAGGGTAGGGCCGAGGTGAATGTTTTTTACGCCCAAGTGCAAGAGTGCCAACAAAACAATGACGGCTTTTTGCTCGTACCATGCTATATTGTAGGCTATTGGTAATTCGTTGATGTCGTTGAGTTCGAACACTTCTTTTAGTTTTAATGCAATTACTGCCAACGAATAACTGTCGTTGCACTGTCCAGCATCGAGCACGCGTGGTATGCCGCCTATGTCGCCCAAAGGTAATTTGTTGTAGCGATATTTGGCACATCCTGCGGTAAGTATTACTGTGTCGGTAGGTAATTGCTCGGCAAATTCGCTGTAATAGCTGCGGCCTTTCATGCGGCCATCGCAACACGCCATAACGAAGAATTTGCGTATAGCACCCGATTTTACTGCTTCAACAATTTTATCGGCCAAAGCAAAAACCTGAGCGTGAGCAAAGCCACCCACTATTTCGCCTTTTTCAATTTCGATAGGAGCTGCGCATGTTTTAGCGTGTTCAATGATGGCCGAAAAATCTTTGGGCTGTCCGTCATGTCGGTCGGCAATGTGTTTAAAACCAGGGAATCCCGATGCACCTGTTGTGTAAACGCGGTCGGCATAAGTGGCCGATTTGCGCGGCGGCACTATGCAGTTGGTTGTGAAGAGAATGGCGCCGTTGAAAGTTTCGAAATCGGTCACCTGACTCCACCATGCGCCCCCGTAGTTGCCTACAAAATGTTTGTATTTTTTGAAAGCAGGGTAATAGTTGGCAGGTAACATTTCGCTGTGTGTGTACACGTCAACGCCTGTGCCTTCGGTTTGTTTCAGCAATTCTTCCATGTCTTTGAGGTCGTGACCGCTGATAAGAATGCCAGGATTGTTGCGTACCCCTAAGTTTACTTTTGTAATTTCGGGATTGCCATAGCTTGTAGTGTTGGCTTTGTCGAGCAATGCCATTACTTGCACGCCATATTTGCCAGTTTCGAGCGTAAGGGCAGTGAGTTCGGCCGCACCAAGACTATCGTCGAGTGTGTCCACCAATGCTTTTTGCATAAATGCATATACGCCAGCATCTTCGAAAGTAAGATTGTAGGCATGTTCGCAATAAGCCGCCATACCTTTTAGTCCGTAAATGATAAGTTCGCGCAACGAGCGAATGTCTTCGTTTTCGGTAGCCAAAACACTCACTTTGGCAGCCATTTCGTCCATTTCGAAACGCGTTGTAGCATTCCAAGTGTGCAAAGTGCTGTTGGCATTTTCGAGCTGGATGCCCGCTTGGGCCATGCTTGTGCGTAATTCGTTGCGCCATTCAAAACCTTTACGAATAAATGTTTCGAAACGATAATCGTCGAAATTGGCGTTGGTAATTGTCATAAACAAACCATCCACCACAAAGCGATTGAAAGCGGGAAATTCGATGCTGTTTTGGCGTAAAGCCACCGAAAGCACCGAAAGGCCTTTGAGTTGATACACCAAAAGGTCTTGTAAACCTGCAACTTCGGGAGTTTTTCCGCAAACTCCCTTTACCGTGCAACCCACACCTTGGGCTGCTTCTTGACATTGATAACAGAACATATTATTTATTTTTTATTTTGTGTTTTGTGTTTCGTGTTCTTTGAAACATTTACGCTCTTTTTTGATATTGTATGATTATTTATTTCGTTTTTTGCGCCTGCTTCCTCCCTCATTCTTCATGAGGTAAACCTGAGGTACGAGGGAGGTTTCGTGCCTGCCTCCTCTCTCATTCTTCATGTTTAACTCCCAAAGTATGAGGGAGGAGGTTAACCCAAAGTATGAGGGAGGTTTCGTGCAATCGTAAATCGTAAATTACTAAATCGTAAATTCTTTTAGGTCCATTCCTCACTTAGCATTTCGCCTCGCACACCTATTACCGACAATTTTAGTGGCACTTTGCGTGAGGCTTCGCTCACAGCTTTTTTTGCCAATGCAAGCAAGCCGCCACAACAAGGCACTTCCATTATTACCACTTGCATGGTGTTTATATTGGAGCGGTCGATCATGGCTTTTAGTTTTTCGACATATGCCTCTTTGTTGCTATCGAGTTTGGGACAAGCAATGGCCAAGGTTTTTCCGGCCAAAAAGCGCGCATGAAAATCGGGGAAGCTAAATGGCACACAGTCGGCAGCCAACACCAGGTCGGCATTGCGAAAATAGCCCGCTTCGGGGTTGAGTAAGTGCAACTGCACTGGCCACTGACGTAGTTCCGACGCTCCATTGCCGTTTGTGGCTTGTGCTGTGGGTGCCATTTTGAAGCTTGGAGTGGCGGGCTTAGCAGCAGCAAATGTCATTTCTCGACTACCCGGGCAACCACCGCCGCCATTGTGTTGTGCTGGAGCAGCAGCTGGACTTGCTGTTGCGCAGCCAGCATTTTTGGGTACGTGATTGTGTACTTGTGCAAAATCGATATTGATATTGTTTTCGCGTAAATAGTTTACACCTTGTTTCAAAAATGCAATCTCGCCATGGTCCTTCAAGTGTTTGAGGTGCGCAATAATGGTGCGTTCGCCTTTTTCAATCATGCGTTCGATGGTGGCAATTTCGTCGTAGGGCAATGCCTCGCGTTCCTCCAAAGTAATAGCTCCCACGGGGCAATCGCCTATGCAAGCACCCAAACCATCGCAATACAACTCACTTATCATACGTGCCTTGCCATCAATCATTTGTAATGCACCTTCATGACAACCTTGCACACAGGCCTCGCAACCATTGCAAAGCTCTTCGTCTATTTTTATTATTGTTCGTTTCATAAGTCCCTCCAAACCTCCCCTTAGGGAGGATTTTAATTAGTATAGTTTTTTACAACGCTCTCTTAAGTCCCCCTGAGGGGGATTTAGGGGGCATTATTTTATCATTGTCAATAACATTTTAAATTGCTCGGTAGCATGCACCGAGTGCGGCACATTGGCAGGCATAATAATGCTTTCGCCACAAACCAAATCGAATACTTTGCCATCAATAATTACCTGACCCACACCATCGAGCACTTGCACTATGGCATCGAAAGGCGCTGTATGTTCGCTCAAAAACTCGCCTTTGTCGAATGCAAAAAGTGTAACATTGCCACGTTGGTTGCGTATAATTATTTTACTCACCACTGCACCTTCGGCATATTGCACTTTTTCTGTCATCGAAAAAACTTGCGCTGTTGCAAAGTTTTTGTTTTCATCTTTTGGGGCTAATTTAAAATCGCTCATATGTTTTTTATTTTTTTTGTTTGACATTATGTTTTGAAAATTGCTTATATTTGCAATCGTCATTTGTATGCTGCAAAAGTAGGGCAATACAAACTTTTAAACTGTCACAGTTGTTACACAGCAGTAAATTATTTAAATAATAAATGAAAAACATAGATCCAGAGTGGAATAAATTCAAAAATATCGACGAGGAAAACGATTTGTTTCCACCCGATTTTGTTTATTCAATAAAGAATTTCAATAAAAACGAAATTATTTTTCGACAAGGCGATTTGTGCGATGCATTGAATATTTTAATTATGGGCTCGGTAAAAACCGAAATGATAACTGAAAATGGTAGTATTATGGGCATCGAGATAATTAAAGCACCTCGACCTTTGGCACCTGCATTTTTGTTTTCGAGCAACAATCGTTTTCCGGTGGATGTTATTACCCTCGAAGAAGTGGAGATTTTGCGCATTCCCAAAAACGAAGTGGTGCGCCTTATGACATTGCGACCCGACTTTATGCAGCAATTCTTAACGCACAATGCCAATCGCACACAGTTTCTTACCAATCGACTTCAATTATTATCCATAAAAACCATAAAAGGCAAAATAGCGCATTTCTTGCTCGAGCAGGCCGACGAATATGGCGATAGCTTTGTGCTCAATCGCAACCAAACCGAGTTGGCCGATTTCTTTGGTGTTGCACGTCCGTCGTTGGCACGCAGCATTTCCGAAATGATACAGGATGGGATAATTGCTTATGCAAAGCGAGAATATAAAATTTTGGATTATAAAAAACTGAAAGAGCTTTTGGTGTAAAATTTCTTAATTAAAAATGATATTAAAATATTTTCAATGATAAATTCCATTTTCAAAATTAGTATTTTCTTGTTCCTTACATTCACTTTGTTTTCGTGTGGTGGTGCAGCAATACCTCGTCCGTACGGTTATTTTCGTGTCGAAATGCCCGACCCTCAGTACCGCAAGCTCGACACGCTCAATTTACCTTACACTTTCGAACGTTCGCATTGGGCCGATGTGCGATTACGCAACGATGAGGCCAATTGGATTGATATTAATTATCCTACAATAAATGCTAGTATACATTGTAGTTATTTTCCGATCAATGGCAATTTGTACGACTTGCTCGAAGACAGCCGCAAATATGTGTACAAACACACCGTAAAAGCCGATGGCATAAGCGAAAATGTGTACGAAGACACCGAAAAGCGAGTGTTTGGCATAATGTACGAACTAAAAGGCAATACAGCATCGAACCTGCAATTTGTGCTTACCGATAGCGTGAAACATTTTTTTAGGGCATCGATGTATTTCGATAATGTGCCCAACAAAGATTCGATAGCGCCCATGGCCGAATATGTACGCCGCGATATGATACGATTAATCGAAACATTTGAATGGAAATAAAATTCGACGAAATATTTTATTGCAATGATGTGGCACTTTTGCTCTGCGAAATGAATGCTGATATCGAGGGATTGAAGGAGAAATTGACCAATTTCGGTTTTTATCAACAACAATTTGAAACCCTACGTACCGAAAAGCGCAAACGCGAGTTTTTGGCAGCGCGCATAGCTTGTAATATTTTGGCAAATGCCGAGGTAGAAGTCGTTTACGATGCCAACAACAAACCATTTTTACAGAATAGTTCGCACACGATAAGCATTTCGCATGCTAAAAATACCCTGTGTGTTGCCATGCATGCAAAGCACGATGTAGGGGTTGATATTGAATATGCAACG